>CAZPDW010000009.1:0-26392 GCA_964585535.1 uncultured Pirellulales bacterium | reverse complement strand
TCAACGGTCGTCTTCAGCGCCGATACGGAACCGTTCAAGCTGCTCAGGGAAATGCCGGACATCAAGCCGAAGAAGTAGCGTTATTAACCGATTTAGGCGTTCTATCAGCTAAAGCTATGACAGAACAGCAAGACAACCATAAGCCCGGTATGTCAGACGACCGGACACCGCTGGACCAGCAGTTGCAGCAGCAGGGCTACAAGTACCTCTCGAACGCCCTGAAAGTCAGCTTCACGCTGCTCAAAATCATAATGATTGTTCTTATCATTATCTTCCTTGCCTCCGGTTTCAGGACGATTGGGCCGGATGAGCGGGCCCTTGTGCTGCGGTTCGGCAAGATTCGCGGGGCCGGTGAAAAGCGCCTGCTCCAACCGGGATATAAGCTGCTTTTCCCGTACCCGATTCACGAGGTCGTCAAGATACCGGTCGAGAAGAAAATCGACCTTGCCGTCAATACGTTCTGGTATTACCAGAAGCCCGGCGAAGAGATGACCGAGGACGTTACCACGCCGGTTCGCGTACCGCCCGCTCTTGACCCACTCTCGGATGGTTATAATATACTCAGGGGCCAAAAGCAAAAGGCCTTCGCCTCCTCCGGGGCAAGTGACTACAACATCGCCCACAGCAAATGGGTGCTGACGTATCAGATTACCAACCCGGAACGTTTCTACAAGAATATTTTGGTGAACGAAAAGCTCCAGGCGGGCCAGAATTACGCTGATACGATTGAACAAAGTGTAGCGCCTGTGCTTCGGGACATTGTCGCCGACGCCGTCGTTACCGCTATGGTCAACTACACGATTGAAGAAGCCCTGTCCGGCAAGGTCTCCGCTGTCATCGAGCACGTCAGAAGACTGGCACAAAACAAACTCGACGAAACAGAAAGCGGCATAAGAATCGTCTCACTGCAGCGGACCAGCTTCACCTGGCCCCGGCAGGTTGACCAGGCCTTCCAGGCGGCCCACAAAGCGACCAACACAAAGGAAAAGACCATTACCGAGGCCAAACTCTACGCTGAGAAAACGCTTAACGAAACCGCCGGTCCTGTTGCAGAAGAGTTCGTTCGCTTCTTCGAGGATTACAATACGCCCGGCGACCGGCTCGCCGGTCTGTGGAGCCAGTTAGCCGGCGAGGCCCAGGAAAAAATCGCATTGTCGATGGCCTATCGCACGCAGGTCGTCGAAAACGCGAAGGCAAACGCCGAGTATCTCACCCGTGTCCTGCCGCAATACAGAAAGAGGCCAAAACTTGTTCTCCAGAAAATTTACCAGGATGCAATTGAGCGGGTTCTGGGCGGGGTGGATGAAAAAATGATTATCCAGCCGACACAGGGTCCGAACGGTGCTGAAATAAGAATCCAGATTAACAGGGACCCGACCCTGAAGGAAAAAACCGAAGGGACAAAATGAGCAATAACGACTATGGCGCATGAGCACTTACATTTAAAAGATGATATAACCGTCGAGACCACGCACGGCAGGCAGCTTCGTGTGAGCATTGCCCTGCTGGCGACACTGACGGGCGGCGTTCTTCTTATCAATGGAATAATCGCAAGGTCGAAATTCCTTTACGGCCCGGGGAGTTTCCAGGCCGAGCTGCTGGCACTGGCCGGCGCCCTGCTGTTAGGCTCGCCCATTATCTGGCACGCGGTTAAGAGCTTGGTAAAAAGAGAGACTCATATGGACGAGCTGGTCGCGTTAGCCATTGTCGCCGCTATCGCTTCCAAGAACTACGTTGGTGCGGGCCTGGTCGCGTTTTTTATGCTGCTCAGCGAGCTTATGGAAAGCAGGACGGCGCTGGGCGCGCGCGCCTCGATAGAATCGCTGATAAAGCTTACGCCGAAAAATGCGAGCAAGATCGAAGCAGACGGTTCCGAAAGGCAGGTGCAGGTAAGCGGACTTCGCCCCGGCGACAGGGTCCGGGTCAGGCCCGGCGATAATATTCCCGTTGACGGCGAGGTAACAGACGGCCTTAGCTCCGTCAATGAAGCCACGATTACCGGCGAGGCCCTGCCCGTTGACAAAGTGCCCGGCATGTACGTTTTTGCGGGCACCAACAACCTCACGGGTATGCTCGATATTACCGTCACAAAGGCCGGTAGCGATACCACGCTCGGTAAAGTCCAGTCGTTGATTGTGCAGGCCGAGAAAACCAAAACACCCATTATGCGAGTTGTTGACCGCTATGTGAAATGGTACACCCCGACGATTTTGATGATTGCCGGCATTGTGCTTTTCTTCAGCAAGAATGTCAACTACGCAATCACGATTCTTGTAATTTCCTGTCCCTGTTCGCTTGTTTTGTCGGCCCCGACCGCCATGGTCGCGGCCATATCCGCCGCCGCCCGGCTCGGCATCCTCGTCAAGAACGTCGCAGACCTTGAAATTGCCGGCAGAATGACCGCCATTGTCTTTGACAAGACCGGCACCCTGACTACGGGCCGGCTCTATGTTACCAAGCTTACGCCCGCCGAAAATATCGAGCCGTCCGAGTTATTGTCCCTTGCCGCCGCCGCCGAGCACCTGAGCCGACACCCGGCTGCGAGGGCGCTGCAGGAGGTCGCCAAAGAGGCCGGGCTTACACTGCCGGCCGCTGAAGAATTCACCGAAACACCCGGCAAAGGCGTCTCCGCAACTGTAGATTCGGCTCGACTTCTTGTCGGACGCGATACCTTCCTTAAAGAAAACGGTGTTGATATGAACAACATCGTCGGCCCCGAACTGCAGGAAGAACAGGGTTTCAGCACGTTGTACGTTGCAAAAGAGGACAAGTGCATCGGCTGGATAGGGCTGCAGGACAAAACAAGACCGGAGGCGCGGCAGGCCGTTGCCGAGATGACTCGGCTCGGAATTAAAAGGGTGACCATGCTGACGGGCGACAGGGACGAGGTGGGCAGCCGGGTCGCCGCCGAGCTTGGCTGCACCGACTATAAGGCCCAGTGCCTGCCCCAGGACAAGCTCGCTATCGTAGAGCAGATAAAAAAGGACGGGCATACCGTGGTCGTCGTGGGAGACGGTATAAACGACGCCCCGGCGTTAACCGCCGGGCACATGGGAATCGCTATGGGGGCCGCAGGCAGCGATGTCGCAATCAACTCGGCCTCGATAGCCCTGATGAGCAACGACCTCAGACGGCTGCCGAGTCTCGTGCAGCTTTCCCGAAGAACAAGGTCGGTGATAAACTGGAATGTCGGCTTCAGTGTCGGCTTTATTGTTACGGGAATATCACTGTTCTTCCTCATTATGCCGACACTCGCCGCCTTCCTGCATTTCGCCAGCTCATTGGTGGTTGTTTTCAACAGCGCCCGGCTTGTTCGGCACGGCGAGCAGCTCGGACGACATACAGATGGAAATTCGCATTTTTGACAGGATTTACAGGATAATGCAGGATAAATAGAAAACGAGCTTGTCAATCCTGTTATCCTGTCAAAATTGAACTGCGAAAGACATAAGCTGCGTAACAAACAATAACAAACTATGGATTACGCCGTTGAAACATTATCGCTGACGAAAATCTTCTCTGACTGGTGGGGCAGAAACAAGGTTTTTGCCGTTGACGATTTGAACCTGAAGGTCAACAACAACGAGGTTTTCGGGCTGCTCGGGCCCAACGGTTCCGGCAAGACCACAACGCTCAAGATGCTTCTCGGCCTGCTTCACCCGACCAAGGGAAAGGCGTTGTGCCTCGGCGGAGACGCCACTGACCCGCAAATCAGCGCTCACATCGGTTTTCTTCCCGAAGAGTCATATCTTTACAGGTATCTTTCAGCCGCTGAAACGCTCGATTTTTACGGCCGGCTGTTCCGGCTGCCCGCCAGGGTTCGCAAGATGCGCACCGAAGCGCTGCTCGATATGGTCGGTCTCAAGGCAGTCGCCCACAGGCACGTCGGCACCTTCTCGAAGGGTATGGCGCGAAGAATCGGACTTGCCCAGGCCCTCATAAACGACCCCGACCTGCTCATCCTCGACGAGCCGACTACCGGACTTGACCCCATCGGAACCAGACAGATTAAAGACCTCATCATCGAACTCGCCAAGCGGGGCAAGACGATACTGATGTGCAGTCATCTGCTTGCCGACGTCGAAGACGTATGCGACCGCATCGCGATACTCTACGGCGGAAAGATTCAGGCCGAAGGTCACGTCCGCGACCTGCTGCAGCGCACCGATAAAACAGAGATTACAACCGGTCCCCTCAACCGCGACGCACTGGCAAAAATAGAGCGGATTATGGACGCCGAACACGCCGAGTACACCGTGACCAGCCCTATGGATAAGCTTGAAACGTTCTTTATGAATATTGTCGCCCGCGCCCGCCTGCAGTCCCTGCCGACCAGCGGCGCCGAAAGCAAGACGCATATCAGCGATTTCTTAACGGCCCAGGCCGCGGATGAATCGAACCGTTCCGCTATCCTCGACGAGCTTGTCTCGGCCCCGGTATCGCCCCCGTCCCCGCAGCCGGCCGAACCTGAGGAAACCGGGCATATTCACCCGGCTGAAGCTTCAAAAAAAGCCGACGAGCTGCTGGGCAAACTGGTGGAACCCGCACGGACTACACCCGTTGAAAAAGACCGGAAACAGCCGGCGCCGACTGAGACCAAAGAGCAGCAGCAAAACCAAAAGAACATTCTGGACCGTCTCACCGGCACCGAGAAAAAATCGCAGAACCCTCCGCAAAGTGAAACAAACACTGGAGACTCAGCCGATGCGTAAGGTCTGGGCCGTCGCAGTCAACACAATCAAACAGGCCCTGCGGATGAAAATTGCCGCCGTTTTTACGGTTTTGCTGCTCGTCCTGCTGCCCGTTATGGGCCTCAAAATGACCGGAGACGGCACGCTAAAAGGCCGGCTCCAGACATTCGTCAGCTACGGCCTGTCGCTGACCGGTTTGCTGCTCTGTCTGTTCACGGTCATCGTATCGGTTTATACCCTGACAAACGACCTCAAGCGCCGGCAGATATACACCGTTCTGACAAAGCCGATTCGCCGTTATCAGCTCATCGTTGGTAAGCTGCTCGGCATTGTACTTGTTGACATAATGCTGCTGATACTGTTCTCCGCAACAATATACGCCATCACCATATACATACCGAGATTTGTCAAGGCCGACAAACAGATGCTCGCGGATGTCGATAATCAGTTTTACACCGCAAGAGCGGGCCTGAGACCCGCCGAGGCCGACGTATCCGAAGAAGTTGTGCAGGAATATGAAAAGCTCAGGAAAAGCTCTCAACTGCCCGCCGGCCTTGAGCAGAATGTGTCGGCACAGCGCAACTACAAAAAAGAAATCGAAAGGCGTATCAAGCTCAGAAAGCGAGCCGCCAGGCCGGGCGGCGAGCTGCTCTGGCAATTTTACAACGTCAAGCCGCTCGATGTCCGGCAGAGTCTGTTCGTAAGGTTCAAGTACGATGTCTCCGCCAATCCGCCCGACCTTATGATTTATGGAAGATGGATTATCGGTGACGACCGACAGCTCAGCTACGCCGCCGGAATCAAGACGCCAATTTACAGAGCCGACCGGAAAGACCTCATCCGCACGTTCTACGAAATAGAGGTGCCGGCCGACGCCGTCGCCGACGACGGCTACCTCGGTGTTGACTTTATAAACCCGCCCATCAACAATACCGTCGTCATATTTCCTCCGAAAGGCGGTATCGAGGTCCTTTACAAAGCAGATACCTTCACGGCAAACTTCATAAGAGCGGTCCTTCTCATCCTCATAAGATTGATTTTTCTTGCTGTCCTGGGCCTGCTTGCGGCGGCCTTTCTCTCCTTTCCAGTTGCGATACTGCTCTGTTTGTCCGTTTTTCTCACTGCAAATATAAGCGGTTTCATCCTTGAATCATTCGAGTATGTTTCGAAGGAGCTCAGCGGCGTTTACAGCTCCGTCTTCAAATCCCTGATTCAACTGCTGCCGCAGTTCGACAAGTTCAGCACCTCTAAGTTTCTCGTGCCGGGCAGACTGCTGAGCTGGTCTCTGCTGGGGAAAATCGCCCTGTCCACGCTCTGCATAAAGACCCTGCTGCTGCTGCTGCTTGCGATGCTCATTTTCAGCCGTCGGGAGGTTGCAAAAGTAACCGTCTGAAGTTATACCCTTAAGGGTAGTAAATGGCCGCGAATAAAACTGTAACTGCTTGTTTTTAAGGTGCTTACCCGCGGATAAACGGGGAAATTCAATTGAGAGTAGTATAACGTTATTTGCTATAAAATGCGCTCGCGTGACGTGCTAATTTATATTGTTTCGGTCACACTTGCCGTCGCTTTAATAATCATCGCCGGCTCACGCCTGGGCTACATCAACTCCCAGCGGCGGCAGATGAAGCTCATAAGCAACAAACCGCTTGAAAACGCCCCACCGTCACTGGCCTTTGCCACCGTTGCTATGGGTGCCTTTCGGGGACTTGTTGTCGATGTGCTCTGGATGAGAGCCGACCATCTCAAGGAGGAGGGCCAGTTCTTCGACGCAAAACAGCTCGCCGAATGGATATCTATCCTGCAGCCCCGATTCGCCCAGGTCTGGGAATTCCAGGCCTGGAACATGGCCTACAACATCTCCGTTGCGATTCCCGCCGAGCAGGCCGACCAGCGATGGATGTGGGTAAAGAACGGCTACGAGCTGCTCCGGGACAAGGCAATACCGCTAAACCCCAGGGCGATGTTGCTCTACAGGGAATTGGGCAGGATATTTCAGCACAAAATCGGGGGTCTCGCCGACGACGACCAGAAATACTATAAGCTCCGGCTCGCCGAGGCGATGCAGCCGCTGCTTAGTTCCGCCGACAACGGCCTGGAATCCGACGACAACAGATATTACGAGCTTCTGGCCGAGACGCCGAGTGAATGGTCTCAAATCGAAGAGGACCCCAACGTCGCCCCATTCATCAAGGCCCTAAAGGCCGCCGACGAGCAATTTAAGGACGACAAAAACTTCGTCAATAGCTACCTGACGCTTAGACAAAACCCCGCAAAGTTCGGCAAGACCGTCTTCCGTGTAATTGACAATTTCAGAGGTACCCAGGCGCTTAGGAAGTTCGACATTTTTGCAAAGGCCTGGGCAATTCGTAACACCTGGAAGCTGGACCCGGAGCTTATGCTCGAGATTAACCGCAAATACGGCCCGCTCGACGACCTGGCCGATGCCAATTCGCGGCGACCGCTCGACTGGCGGCACCCGAATGTCCACGCAATTTACTGGGCCGTCAAAGGGCTGAGGGTAGCCGGCAAAAAAGGCGTCGAAAAGGCCGGCAGAAAGCAGTATTCCGCCGACGAAGTCAACACGGACCGAGTTGTTGCCCACAGTCTCCAGGCCCTATTCCGGGACGGTAAAATATTTATTTACGAGTCGCCCGCTCACAAGAACGCCGCCTCATCGTTACAGACCGCCTCATCTGCCCGGACGCCCCCGGCATCCAAAGAACAAATCTATCTCCGGCCGGACCTGAGGATGTTCGAGCCCTACAACTATGCTATTATCAGCATCATTAACAAATATGCCGACCCGAGCAGCACCTCCGAAAGCTCTCACCAGGTAGGCCACAGAAATATGCTCAAAAACGCTGTTATGTCCTTCTATCAGGCAGGCCACAATCGCGAGGCGCAGATAATCTACAGTCAGTTGAGGGAATTGTACCCGCGAAAGGAATTCAAGAGCCCCTCCGTTGATGTCTATGTGAAAAAACGGCTGACCGAGGAGCTGCGAAACATCACGATAAACAACGCAATAGAAATCATACAGATGATGCTTCGAGAGGCATACTTCCGCTTGGCCATCCACGACGACGACACCGCCGCCGCAAGGGAGCAAATGGCCGAGCAGCTCCTCAGAGACTACCGCAGACACTATTCGGATGAGGAGCGTCTGGAGCTGCCCGATTTCACGGTTCTCAGATATACCGCTCTGCTCGACTTCTTCAACGACCGGCAGTACCCACTCGAATTGAGGCAGACGCTGCTTGCACGTATCAAAAACGAAAGACCAAAACTGGCCGAGCAGTTCGGACAACTGGAAGAGAAAATGCTTGAAGAAGCACAAAAAGCTGAAGAAAAAGAAAAACCGCAATGACAGCCCCAGGCAAACAGACGGCCAAAGAGGAGATTGCCCGCCAACTGACCGCTTCTCAGCGAAAAGCCGTTTTCCACGTCGAAGGGCCGCTGCTGGTAATCGCCGGCCCCGGCAGCGGAAAAACCCGCGTGATAACCTATCGAATCGCCGCCCTTATCGACTCGGGGATAAATCCGCGAAATATCTGCGCCATAACCTTTACCAACAAGGCCGCCGAACAGATGCGTCAAAGGGCCGCAACGCTCGGCGCCTCAGCCGGTGCCCATATCAGCACCTTTCACTCGCTCTGCGTCAGAATCCTCAGACGGTACGCAAACCGCTCCGGCATCAGCGCCAACTTCAGTATCTATGACGCCGCCGACCAGAAACGATGCGTAAAGCGGGCAATCGTCGATTGCGACCTTAATACCACGAACTTTTCACCCGCTCGAATGCTCGACGCAATATCCACTCTCAAAAACAAACTGCTCGATGCCGATACCTTTGCTCAGCAGGCGGACGATTACTTTTCAAAAGTGCTTGCCAAAATCTATCTTTGCTATCAGCACATTCTTAAAGAAAACAACGCACTGGACTTCGACGATTTGCTGATGGACGCGGCTGTCCTGCTCGAAAGCTGCCCGGATGTGTGTTTGCAGCTCTCAAATCACTTCAAATTCCTGCTCATCGACGAATACCAGGACACCAATCACGCCCAGTATCGTCTCGCGAAGGCCCTGGTTTCGCAGCACAACAACATCTGTGCCACCGGCGACCCCGACCAGTCCATCTACCGCTGGCGGGGCGCCGATATAAGAAACATACTGGCCTTCGAGCACGACTGGCCCGACGCAGTCGTCGTCAAACTCGAAGAAAACTTCCGCAGCACACCGAACATCCTCACTGTTGCCGACAACCTCATCGCACAAAACGAAAACCGCAAACAAAAAAGACTCATCCCGACCAGAGAAGCGGCCGCCGATGTGAGCGTCAACGCCTTCGAGGACGAAACGGAAGAGGCGGCGGGCGTCGCCCGGCAAATCAAAGAGCTTATCGCCGCGGACGCATCGACCAGCGACATAGCCGTTTTTTATCGCGTCAACGCCCAGAGCCGTGCCCTCGAAGAGGCCCTGATTAAAAACAGAATACCTTATCAGATTGTCCGCGGCGTCGAGTTTTACTCCAGAAAGGAAATACGCGACATCCTCGCCTATCTGAAGGTCATCGCAAATCCCGGCGACGAAATCGCACTGCTGCGAATAATAAATACGCCTGCGCGGGGTATCGGCAAGACTACCATCGACAGAATCCGCGATTACGCGGCAAAAAAAGGCATCAGTGTGTTTGATGCGCTCAAAAACGTGCAAAAAATTGCAACCATCGGCAAAAATCCCGCTGCAAAAACCGCTGCTTTTGCAAAAATGATGGCCGGTTTTCGCAAAAAAGCCGCCGGAAAAGTCGCACCGCTAACAGAAAAAATCTTTGCCGACTCGGGACTTGAAGAATCGCTCAAGGCGCAGGGCGCCGAGGGCGAAAACGCCATAGAAAACATCAACGAGCTTATAAGCGCCGCCGCAGAGTACGACCGGCAGGCGGAAGAGCTATCGCTGGTCGATTTTCTACAGCAAATATCGCTTTTCAGTGACGCCGACGTCTATGACCCCGCCTGCCGGCGCGTCCCACTGATGACCCTGCACACCGCAAAGGGACTGGAGTTCGATAACGTTTTCATTGTCGGCGTCGAGGACGGGCTTCTCCCGCACGAGAGAAGCAGCGAAAACGAGGACGAAACCGAAGAGGAGCGCCGGCTGTTCTTCGTCGGTATTACCCGTGCAAAGACCAATCTGTGTATCAGCTATGCCCGGTACCGCAAAATCCGCGGTATGGAGCTAAGAACTGTCCCTTCGCAGTTCCTTTTCGAGTTAGGACTCGACTTCACCGGAGCTGCTTTTGAATCCGCAATTCTTAATGAGCAATCATCGGTCATCAATAATCAATTATCGCCCCGATTCCGTCGGGGCGATTTGGTCGCCCACAGGAAGTTCGGCCTTGGTACCGTAAAAGACTTCACCGATATGGGCGAAAACAGCATCGTCGTAGTTGAATTTAACGGGGGACAAACAAAGTCGCTCAAGGTAAAATACGCCCGGCTTACGAAAATGTAGAATCTTTATAGGAGGACCGAAATGGCTGGCAGGACGCTTTCCACAGCAGTAATCCTATTTACAGTCCTTCTCGTTGCCCTTGGCGGCACAGTGCAGGCGGAATCAGCGGTCAAGATATGGGAAGAGCCGCTCATTCTGCCCACGTACGAGGTGGCTGAGCCGGACTCGGACCCGATGTTCTTCAAGGGCGAGGTCTATCAGGGGGCGTCGAAAGTCATCTATCCGTATCCATTTCTTGACAAGCTTGGCGACCTAAAAGAGGACAAGAGCTACAGGGCCGTCTATCTCGAAAACGAATACATAAAGGTTTCGTTTCTACCTGAGATGGGCGGGCGGTTGTTCAGTGCGCTCGACAAGACGAACAATTACGATTTTTTCTACCGTCAGGAAGTTATCAAGCCGGCCCTCATCGGTATGTTAGGCGCGTGGATATCCGGCGGCATCGAATGGTGCGTGCTGCACCATCACAGGGCCAGCACCTATATGCCCGTCGATTATACGCTCGTCGAAAACCCGGACGGCAGCAAGACACTCTGGTTCGGAGAAACGGAGCTGCGTCAAAGAATGAAGTGGATAATCGGAGCCACGCTCTATCCGGGTAAATCGTATCTGCAAATCACCGGCAGGATTTATAATCGCACGCCTTTTTCCTGGTCGTTTTTGTACTGGGCAAACGTTGCGGTGCACGCCGACGACGATTACCAGGTGATTTTCCCGCCGAGTGTCGAGTACGCAACATACCACGCGAAAAACGAGTTCACCCACTGGCCTGTTGGACGCGGTACGTATCGGGGGGTCGATTATACCGGTGTTGAGCTGAGCTGGTGGAAGAACCACCCCGAGCCGGTTTCGTTTTTTGCGTGGGATTTGAAAGAGGATTTCTCGGGCGGTTATGACCACGGCAAAGAGGCCGGCGTCATTCACATCGGCAATCACCACATCGTCACCGGCGCCAAGCTGTGGGAATGGAGCCCGGGGCCTCGCGGCAAGATGTGGGACAAAATCCTTGCCGACAACGCAAAACCATACACAGAACTGATGGTCGGCGCCTTCAGCGACAACCAGCCGGACTATAGCTGGATAAAACCATACGAGGTAAAGACCTTTACACAATACTGGTATCCGGTTCGTGAAATAGGCGGGTTCAAAAACGCAAACCTCAACGCCGCCGTCAACCTTGAACTTACCGACGAGCACAAAGTCAAATTCGGATTCAATGCCACATCTCAGTTCATGGGCGCACAAGCCGTCCTCAAGGCCGGTGATAAACTGCTCTATGCCGAAAAAATCTACGTCGGCCCCGACAAGCCGTTCGTCAAGGAAGTCAATACCCCCGAAGGGGTCGAAGAAAGCGACCTCGAGGCCATACTCTATTCTCGCGACAAGCAAACAATCATCTCATACAAACCCGTTAAAAAACCTTACAACCCGGAATTGCCGCCGGTTGTCCAGCCGCCGCCCACACCTAAGGACGTCAAGACCATCGAGCAGCTTTATCTGACAGGCCAGAGAATCGAGCAGTTCTATAACCCGACGGTTGATGCTTATCCTTATTATGAGGAGGCGCTTAAAAGGGACCCCTGTGATTCGCGGGTCAACACGGCCATCGGCATCGATTACAACAAACGTGCAATGTATGCCGAGGCCGAAAAAAGACTGCGGACAGCCGTCGAGCGAATCGGCAAAAACTACACCAGGCCTCGCAACTGCGAGCCGTATTATCAGCTTGGTCTTGCCCTGCGGGCGCAGGGGCAAAACGACCGGGCCTGCGACAACTTCTACAGGGCGAGCTGGGACTACGCCTTCCATTCGCCGGCCTATTATCAATTAGCCGAGCTTTCCTGCATAAAAACCGACTTCACGCGGGCGCTTGAGCAGATTGACTATTCCATCTCGACCAACACGCTGAACAACCAGGCCAGAGACCTCAGGACGGCGATACTGAGAAAACTCGGTCGGCTCGACGAGGCAAGGCGGCTCGCATCCGGCGTTCTCGCCGCCGACCCGCTCGATTTTTTAGCCGCAAACGAGCTTTACCTTATCGAAAACGCAGCAGACAACCGCAGCCGGGCTCACAAGGTGCTCGACGAGTTGATGACGAAAATGCAAGACCAGACACAGTCGTACCTGGAGCTTTCCGTTGACTACCTCGATTTCGGCCTCTATGACGATTCCATTGACGTCCTTCAGCGGGCCGTCAAGAGAAACAGAAAACCTCTAAGCACGTACCCGATGGTATATTATTATCTGGGTTATCTTCACCAGAAAAAGACCGACCGGGGCGGAGCAATGAAGTACTATGCCGCGGCCTCGAAGATGCCGCCCGATTTTTGTTTCCCGTTCCGCGCCGAGTCCATCGACGTTCTGACCTCAGCCGTAAAAGCCAACCCCAACGACGCCCGCGCTTATTACTACCTGGGGAACCTGCTCTACGACAAACAGCCCGAAAGGGCCATCGCCGCCTGGGAGAAATCGCGCGACCTCGACGGCACCTTCGCAACCGTCCACCGAAATCTCGGCTGGGCATACTACCGCTGCGAAAACAATATCCAAAAGGCAGTCTCAAGCTACGAAAAGGCGATTAGCTGCAACAGCCGCGACGCACGAGTCTATGCTGAGCTGGATAAACTTTACGAGGCGGGGGGGGTATCACCGAAAAAACGGCTCGCCCTGCTCGAGCCGAATCTCCAGGTCGTCAGGCAGCGAAACGACAGCTTCCTGCGTCTGATTATGGTACTCGTTCAGCTTGGCAGCTACGACCAGGCCGTCGAGTACCTGGCTACAAACCACTTCCACCTCCGCGAGGGTGGCGGGCAAACCCACGACGTCTATGTCGATGCCCACCTGCTGAGAGGCGCCGAAAAATTCAAACGCGGCGATTACTCATCGGCCCTGGCAGATTATCTGGCAGCCGGCGAATATCCCGAAAATCTCGAAGTTGGAAGGCCTCGAAACGACAAACGCGCACCGCAGGTCAATTACTTCATTGCAACCAGCTACGAGGCCTCGGGTGACAAAAACAGGGCCGAGGATTATTACAAAAAGGCGGCCGAGCAGCAGGAAACCGGCGATTGGCCCGAAACACGATACTATCAGGCACTCGCGCTGGCTAAGCTCGGCAAAACCGTCAGGGCAAAGGCAATGTTTGACAAGCTCATTGAGACCGGCCAAACCAAGCTCACTGAAAAGCCCGCTATGAGCTTTTTCGCAAAGTTCGGCGAACGGCAGACGAAGCAGTCGCGAATGGCCAATGCCCATTACATACTTGCCCTGGGCCATCTCGGCAGCGGCCAGAACCAAAAGGCAAAAGACGAACTCCAAATGGCTGTCAAACTAAACCCGAACCAGCTCTGGGCAAAAACACAGTTGACAAAACTCCAACAACCACAGTAATATAGAATGGCCGCACCCGATAATCGACTTTTAACTATAGGGGACCAAAATGGAAAGTGAACTTAATCGAAGAGAATTCATACAGGCCACGGCTGCGGGGAGCGTTGTTCTTGCCTCTTCCGGCATCCTCGGCCTTGCCGCGAATTCGGCCGGCTCGAAGATAATTAGTCCCGGCTGCAGGGGCTCGAAGGTAAAGGTTGCCCGCCTGTTTGTCGGCGGCACAGATGCGTGGGCGCTTTGGCCCAAACCGGACCTGAACTTAGAAAAGGAAATCCGTATGTACAAGGCCGAGTTTGCAGGGATGGCCGATGAGCTGGCTGACGTCGATTGGGTCGTCGATGAGCTCATCACCTCCACAAGCCAGCTCAGCCCGTTAAGAAACAAAATTGCACAAGCCGACGGTGTGCTTGTCATTCACCTCAAGATGGGCGTATCGTCCATCCTGAAAGCCATCGTAGGTATCGGCAAGCCCACGATGCTCTTTGCGATTCCCTATTCGGGTCACGAATGGACCGGCTTCGGCGACATGCGGAGGAAGGCGAACGTTGACTGCATACTCACAACCGATTACAAGCAGCTTGCCGTTGCAATAAGGCCCTTCAGGGCGATTCACCATTTGAGAGAAGCCAAAATCCTCGACCTGACCGGTCATCTGCCGGTTGATTATGTGGAAGAAGTTAAACGCTCTTTCGGCACCGAAATAAAAAAAATAAAGCTCAGTCGGATGGTCGATTTCTATAATTCCATCCCCGAAGCCGACGCAAAGGCAGAGGCCCAGCGCTGGATAAAAAACGCCGAGAAAGTGGTCGAGCCATCCGAAGAAGAAATCGTCAAATCGTGCCGGCTGGCGCTTGCTTTTGAAAAGCTGCTCGACGAGGAAAACGCAACCGTAATGACCGCCGATTGCTATGGCAGTATGTACAAACCGCTCTGCCAGACCTATGCCTTCCCGTGCATCGGCTTTACGCGGCTCAATAATATGGGTCTCGGCGGCATCTGCGAATCCGATTTGCTCTCTGCGATGACACACATAATATACCAGGGATTGTCAGGCAGGCCGGGCTTTATCAGCGACCCGACCGTGGATGAATCCGAAGACAGCATCCTTTGTGCTCACTGCCTCGGCACGACAAAAATGGACGGCCCGGACGGGCCTGCCGCCCCCTATAAAATTCGCACCATTATGGAACGCCAGCAAGGCGCCGTCTGCCAGGTCAAAATGAGGCCGGGCCAAAAGGTAACCCAGGCAAAACTCATCGGGACCGACCTGATGCTCTACTTCACCGGCGAAATCACCAAGACCCCCGTTTCCCTCGAAGACGACAGGGGCTGCCGAACGAAAATAGCCGTCAAGGTCGATGGCGACATACGTAAGCTCTGGCACAACTGGTCGAACGGGCTGCACCGCGTTACCTGTTACGGCGACTTAACCACTGAGCTAGGATACTTCTGCAAATTCAAGGGCATCAAGCTCGTAAATGAGGCCGTATAACCGGAATCTGCAAAAAAACGGTTGAGCATATAAGCGGGGAAACTTTATGGACCGCCGAAGCCTTCTAAAGGCCGCCGGAGTCGCTGCGGCTTCACTTTTCGCTGCGCCTGCACGCCGTTCTGCAGGGCAGGGGGGCAAAAGTGCTGATATTACCGAAAATGAAATTACCTCCGGCGCCGACGCCCGTATCGAAAAATACCGAAAAGCCAATGTCACTTTGAATCTGCTCGACAAAAACGGCAAACCCATCCCATCGGGCTCGCCTGTAAGCATCGAGCAAACCAACCACCAATTTCTCTTCGGCTGCAATATCTTCATGCTCAACCGATGCAAAATCCCCGACGACAACGCCGCCTACGCCGAACGCTTTGCAGAGCTGCTAAACTTTGCCACACTGCCTTTCTACTGGTGGGCCTACGAATCCGAGCGTGGCAAAGCCGACTACGCCCGAACCGAAGAAATCCTCAAATGGTGCAAAGCAAACAACGTCACCCCGAAGGGACATCCCCTTGCCTGGAACTTTTACGACCCCAAATGGCTCACCGAAGACCCGGACGAAGCAATGCAGCTTCAGCTTATGCGTATCGTTGATTGCGTTCGCCGCTTTAAGGGCCGGCTCGACATCTGGGACGTTGTCAACGAAGCCACACATTACGACCGTCCCGAATGCCTGAAGAACGCTCCTCGCCTGAGCGCAGCAATCACCCAAATGGGCATCGGCCAATACGTTCGCAAATGCTTCGAGGCCGCACGCACCGCAAATCCCGGCGCCACATTGCTCATCAACGATTACCGAACCGAACCCGACTATGCCGAAAAGGTCATCTCGAAAATCACCGATGATGCGAGAAAACCACTCTACGATGTTATAGGCATCCAGTCCCATCAGCACGGCGGCGCCTGGCCGGTCAAAAAAATCTGGGACACCTGCGAATACTTCGCGAAATTCGGCGTGCCGCTGCATTTCACCGAGACGACTTTCCTTTCCGGCAAACAGGGCTGGGAGTTGAACAAAGACCGCGATTTCAAGTGGCAAAGCACGCCCGAAGGCGAGCAGCGCCAGGCCGAGGACGCCGCCCGCTTCTACACCCTTCTTTTCAGTCACCCGGCCGTCGAGGCAATCACCTGGTGGGACTTCTCCGACCAGGGCGCCTGGCAGCAGGCTCCCGCAGGCCTGCTCCACGCTGATATGACACCAAAACCGGCCTACGACGTTCTGAAACACCTGATTAAAAAGAGGTGGTGGACGAAAACCACCGACACTGTTGCCGCCGACGGCACGGTAAATCTCCGTGGTTTCTACGGTGACTACAAAATCTCCGCTGACGGCCCACAAGCCGTCAAAGGCGATTTCCACCTCGACAAAAGCTCTGCCGGGCAAGAAACCATCCACTTGAACTGATTGCACCATCTGTTAAACTGTCTTGGCAGAACCCGCGTAAGAAATCTCGAAAGGGCATTGTGATGAATCGCCGCCAGTTCCTCAAATCGCTCGGCCTTGCTTTTACCTCAATAGCCGTCCCCGGCTGCTCAACCTGGCTCCGGCAGCGACGCCGCGACACAAGAGGAAACTTCGTCTTTATCCTCATCGATGACCTCGGCTACACCGACCTTGGCTGTTACGGCAGCAGCTTCTATGAGACGCCGAACATCGATAAGCTCGCCCGACAGGGTATGCGCTTCACCAGCGCATACGCCGCCTGCCCCGTCTGTTCGCCTACCCGTGCATCCATTCTGAGCGGCAAATACCCCGCCCGGCTGCACCTTACCGACTGGATTCCCGGCCTGCAGAGCATCGACGAGCCGAGCAGCAGAAAACTTATCCCGCCGCAATTCGAGCAGCAGCTTGCCCTTGCGGAGTTCACCATAGCCGAGGCATTGAAACAGGCCGGCTACGCCACCGCCTCTATCGGAAAATGGCACCTCGGCGACAAACCTTACTATCCCGAACATCAGGGCTTCGATATTAACATAGCCGGCGACAAAAGAGGCCATCCGCCGAGCTATTTCTACCCTTACAGGAGAAGGGATAACAAACTCAATATTGCCGGCGGCAAGAAAGGCGAGTACCTCACCGACCGCCTCACCGATGAAGCACTGAAGTTCATCGAAAAAAACAGGAACAAACCATTCTTTTTGTATCTGTCCCACTACGCAGTACATCAGCCGATTCAATCGAAAAAAACACTCACGTCGAAATACGCGCAGAAAGCCGCCAAGCTGCCCCCGCCCGCCCGTCCGAGATTTCTCCAGGACGACAATGTCGTCACCAGGCAGGTCCAGGACTATCCGCCTTATGCCGGTATGGTCGAAAGCGTTGACCAGAGTATAGGCCGAGTTATGGACAAACTCAAAAAACTCGGCATCGAGCAAAACACGGTCGTTATCTTTATGTCCGACAACGGCGGCCTGTCCACTGCAAGGGGCACTGTCTCGACGTCGAGGGCAGCCGCCCGGCTTGTCCCCACGGCAAACCTGCCTTTGAATAAAGGAAAGGGCTGGCTCTATGAAGGCGGCATTCGTGAGCCGATGATTATAAAATGGCCCGGTATCACAAGACCGGGCTCGACCTGTGATGAGCCTGTTACGAGCACCGACTTCTACCCGACTATGCTCGAAATGGCACGCCTACCACTCATCCCAGACCAGCATGCGGATGGCGTTAGCATTATCCCGCTGCTAAAAGGTGAGCAGTCCCTAAATCGAGAAGCGATTTACTGGCACTACCCGCACTACCACTCCAGCGGCCACAAACCCGCCGGTGCCGTCCACGCAGGCGATTACAAGCTCATCGAATTCTACGAAGACAATCGCATCGAGCTTTACAACCTCAAAAAAGACATCGCCGAACAGCACGACCTCGCACACCGGATGCCCGAAAAAGCCGCCGACCTGCGACAAATGCTTCACAACTGGCTAAAATCCGTCAACGCTCAGATGACCGAACCAAATCCACAATACAAACCACGCAATTAGGATCGACAAAGCGATGAAGGGCAAAAGCACAAATCGAATCAACCGAAGGCGGTTCCTGCAGAAAGCGGCGGGGGGGTTGGCCCTGTCGGCGCTGCCTTTCGACGGTACTTTTGCAGCCCAATCCGACAGAAAACCGAACGTTCTCTTTATTGCCGTCGATGACCTGCGCTGTTCACTCGGCTGCTACGGCGACAAACAGGCGATTACGCCGAACATTGACCGCCTCGCCGACCGGGGTATGCTCTTCGAGAGGGCCT
Organism: uncultured Pirellulales bacterium; assembly: GCA_964585535.1. Lineage (GTDB taxonomy): Bacteria > Planctomycetota > Phycisphaerae > Sedimentisphaerales > Anaerobacaceae > JAUVYV01. Next base: position 8,069 of record CAZPDW010000009.1, on the reverse strand, counting down.
ACTGTCAATTCCCCGTCTGCGGCCCGTCCCGCACAAGCGTTATGACGGGGCTGCGCCCGGACACGTCGAAGGTATATTGGTTCGAGAACGCCGACTCAAAAGTGCCTCACTGCCTGGTTATGAGTCAACACTTCAAAAACAACGGCTACCGGACCGCCCGCTTCGGCAAAATCTTCAACAACCCGATGGACTTTCCCAAATCCTGGGACGAAAAACCTTTATTCCCAACACCCGACGGCTACACCTGGCAATCCAATGCCTATGCCCTGAAGAAAAACAAGGACCTGAAAGAAGCATCCGCAAAACAAAACAAAGGCGCCGCCACCCGCGCCAGCAAATTCGCAGACCTGCCCGCAGCCCCATCGGTGGAAATGACCGACGTGCCCGATAACGCCTATCCCGACGGCTGGATTGCCGACCGGACGATTCGTTTTATGAAAGACAACAAAGACCGCCCATTCTTTGTCGGCGCCGGCTTTATAAAACCGCACCTGCCTCTCGCCGCCCCGAAGAAATACTGGGATATGTACGACCCCGAAAAACTCAAGCTCCCCGACAATCAGTACCTGCCAAAGAACATTAAACCCTTTATGGCTACCGATTTCTTCGAGCTTCGCGCCTTCGGCGACATCCCCAAAGAAGGGGCCCTCAGCGAAGAAAAGAAGCGTCGGCTCACGCACGGCTACTACGCCTGTGTATCCTACATTGATGCCCAGATAGGCCGGCTGCTCGAGACGCTCGATGAGCTTGGCCTGGCGGATAATACCCTAATCTGCCTCTGGGGCGACAACGGCTTTCATCTCGGCGAAAACGGCATCTGGGCAAAGCACGTCAACTGGGAATTCACCAACCGCCTGCCGCTTATCTTCGCCGGCCCCGGCATCAAAAAACGTTCCTGCCCTGCTATCGTCGAGTTTCTGGATATGTACCCGACGCTGGCTGACTTGGCGGGATTATCTGTCCCTGAGCACTGCGAAGGAAACTCACTCAAGCCGCTTCTGAAAAACCCGAACCTGCCCTGGACAGCCATCGCCCTGAGCCAGTACAAAGGAGGCCCACAGGCGGCACGGATGTCCTATTCCATTCGCACCGACCGCTATCGTTACAGCGAATGGCACCGAATCAAGGACGGCAAAGTTGTCGGCATTGAGCTATACGATATGCAAAAAGACCCACAGGGTAACGTCAACGTCGCCGATGACCCGTTCTGTGCTTCGGCTGTCAAACACCTGAGCGGCCTGCTGAACCACTTTCTGCAGCATAGCCGATAATAACGGTTTATATCTAACCCGAATTGGAATTTGTTATGACGGCAGTTGCAATCGGATTAATCGCCCTGGCAGGTCTGGATTCACCCGGTTCTTCCGGCTGTCAATGGGCTTGCGATGCCGTCTTCTACGAGGTGTTCGTGAGGAGCTTCTGCGACTGCGACGGCGACGGTATCGGGGACCTGCGCGGTCTTGCCTCGAAGCTCGACTACATAAGTGACCTCGGTGCAAACGCAATCTGGCTGATGCCCATATTCCCCTCGCCCTCCGAGCACGGCTACGATGCACTCGACTATATGAGTATCAACAAAGACTATGGGACTATGGATGATTTCCGTTTCCTTATAGCCGAGGCGGGCAAACGAAATATCCGCATCATCCTCGACCTTATGGTCAACCACACTTCTGACCGCCATCCCTGGTTCAAAAAATCCCTGGATAAAATATCGCCTTACGATAATTACTATCTATGGCTGGATAAACCCCCCGGAGGCAAATGGTACGTCTATGGAAAGGACACGCCGGTCCTGAACGGCGGCTGGAGATATAACCCGCACAGAGGCCGGTTTTTCTATGCGTATTTTACCGAGCGCATGCCCGATTTGAACCTGAAAAATCCGCTTGTACGCGAAGAGTTCAGGATAATTGCCAAGTTCTGGCTCGATAAAGGCGTTTCGGGCTTTCGTCTGGATGCCGCCCGGAACATCATCGAACAAGGCCCCGGACACGGAAAACAATACGACTCACCCGCCACCATCGAATGGTGGCGCGAATTCAATCAGTATGTCAAATCCGTAAATCCCGAAGCATTTCTCATAGGTGAGGTCTGGGCCGAGTACGATACGCTGAGTAAATACTACGCTAAAGGCGCAGGCCTCGATGCCTGTTTTGATTTCTCCCTCCAGAGAACCATACTGCAAACGCTTCGGGATGGTAATGCAAAACGCCTGGCCGATATGATAACCGCGAAGAACAGCTCCTCAGCTCCGACCGGTTTCTACGCTCCGTTTCTCTCCAATCACGACCAGGATAGATACCTGACTACGCTGAAGAATAATCTTAAAAAAGCCCGGCCGGCAGTTGTTCTTCTGTTGACCGCACCCGGGCCCGTCTTCATCTATTACGGCGAAGAGATTGGTATGCACCAGCCGGCGGAAAAAACAGGACACCATTCGGTGCGAACCCCGATGCAGTGGGGCAGTTCCGCCGTTACCGCCGGCTTCACCGAAAGCGATACCCCCTGGACAAAAATCCAGAACAACGCCGACCCGTACAACGTCGCTTATCAACAGCAAAAACCGGATTCGCTCTGGAGCTTTTACCGGGAACTGATTCGTTTGCGCAAAGACCAGAGCGAACTGCGAAACGGTGATTATCACTTCCACCGCCCCGATACCGGCGCAATCATCTTCGAGAAAACACTCGGCCCGGACAAAACACTGGTGATGCTCAACCCATCAAATCAAACCATAATCTTAAACGATAATGCTATCCTGGGCCGATACCGCAATTTACTTAACGGCGGCATCGTTGATATTAAGCGTGATTTTGCCCTCGGCAGCGGAGATTGTTACCTGCTGAAAAAACTTGGCCGGTGAATTCTCCCGGCACAAAGTCACGTTTCTAAATCGATTTACACATCCCTGTACTATCGCGTTGAAAATTCGACGGAGAAAGTGTATAAAGGTCAAATGCCTAAACAGATTCAAGATAATTTTGCAAAATACATTCTGTAGCTGAAAGGAACGCTGTTGTGAACAAGTCACAAATTGAGCTCATTTGGAAAAACGTATTGGCTGAGACAATCGGCCCCGAGCACGGCATCACCGCTCAGCAGTGGGTGCAACTTGGCGAACGGCTAACGCCCCTCATCCCGAAAATCAATCAGGAAAGGGAAAATCCTCAAACGCGATACGGCACATTGCCCTCGGACAGCCAAATCGCCGTAAAGGTAATGGAATTGGTCGGTCGGCTCAAAGAAAAATGCGACAATCTCATCGTCCTCGGCATAGGCGGCTCAGCCCTCGGCAATATCGCCCTGCAGACCGCCCTTAATCCCTTTATGTATAACTTTGACGCCGCCCGGCGAAAAGGCCCCCGCCTGTTTATCTTCGACAATATCGACCCAGACCAATTCGGCTCGTTCCTCGAATGGCTCGGAAAACGCCTCGATAAAACCATATTCAACGTCATCAGTAAATCGGGCGAGACCCCAGAAACCGCAAGCCAGTTTCTCATCATCCGAAAACTCCTCATCGACCGGCTCGGCGAAAATGCCCTCAAAGACCATATCGTCGCCACCACCGACACCGAAAAAGGAACACTGCGAAAAATCGCCGACGATGCACACCTGCCCTGTCTCGAAGTCCCTGAAGGCATCGGCGGCAGGTTCAGCGTCCTGAGCGCCGTCGGACTGTTCAGCGCCGCAATGTGCGGCATCGATATCGACTCCCTCCTCGCCGGCGCACGCGATATGGACGCCCGGCTAAGCGCACTCGAATTCGGCAAAAATCCCGCCGCCATAAACGCCGCCGTGAACTTCCACTACTACAACCGAGGAAAACCAATCTCCGTAATGATGCCTTACGCTTATGCCCTGAAGGACTTCGCCGACTGGTATCGCCAGTTATGGGCCGAGAGTCTCGGAAAGACAAAGACCCTCGACGGCGCCGAAGTCCACGTCGGCCCGACACCGGTTAAGGCCCTCGGCGCCACCGACCAGCACAGCCAGGTCCAGCTCTACCGCGAAGGCCCGAACGACAAGCTGTTCACTTTCCTCGAAGTTGAAAACTTTGACAGAAAAATCGAAATCGGCCCCGCCCCGGATTGTGCACCCGAGCTTGATTTCCTCGCCGCAAAAGACCTCGGCCAACTGCTCAACGCCGAGAAAAAAGCCACCGAATATGCCCTGCTCAAAGACCACAGGCCCTGCCTGAGCATCCGATTTCCGAAAATCGACGCCTATACCGTCGGCCAGTTCATCTTCCTCCTCGAGGTCACCACTTCATTTGCGGCTATGCTCTTCAACATCAACGCCTACGACCAGCCCGCCGTCGAACTCGGCAAGGAGGCGACCTTCGCACTTATGGGAAAACCGGGCCAATATAAAGATGGAATGACCTACCGGGATTTCGCCGCTGAAATCCGCCGAAAAACAAAAATTAACTGATTCCTTTTCTCTCGAATTACGGAGAATCGTATATGGACTATGTGATGATAATGGCGGGCGGGGCGGGAAAACGCCTCTGGCCGCTCAGCAGAAAGAAGAGACCGAAACAGGTCCTGAAACTTTTTTACGGGCAGACCCTTCTCAACCTTTGTTTCGAACGGCTGGCCCCCGTTTTCGACCCGAGAAACATTCTTGTCTTCACCAACGCCGGATACGCCGATACGGTCAGGGAAAATGTCGCCGGCCTGCCCTACAACAATGTAATCCCGGAACCGGCCGTCAGGGACACCGCCGGCGCCGTTGGCCTTGCCGCCGCCGTTCTGACAAAGTTCGACCCCGATGCAACTATGGCAGTCGTCACCGCCGACCAGATTATCGAGCCGGCCTCGATTTTGCAGCAGGCCATCAAAGACGCACTGCTCTTCGTAAATCAAAATCCCGATCGCCTTATCACGTTTGGCATAAAACCCACCTTCCCGAGCACACAGCTCGGCTACATAAAGTGTATAAATCCTCAAAAACATCCCAACTGCGAAAATCAAATCTATAGCGTCCAGGCCTTCAGCGAAAAACCGGACGAACAAACCGCCCGCAAATATATCGAGTCGGGCCAATACTTCTGGAACTCAGGGATGTTCGTCTGGAAGGCAAAAACCATACTGCGTCACCTGAACCAATTTCTGCCTGAAAGCACGGAGCCGCTGAACAAAATAAAAGCCGACTGGGACGGACCAAACCAGCAGGAAACGCTCGAAGAATACTTCCCGAAACTGCCGAAAATCAGCATCGACTTCGCCGTTATGGAAAAGGCCCCGAAAGTACACGCAATCCGGCTTGACTGCCGCTGGCTCGACCTCGGCTCCTTCGCCGCTCTCGCCGACGTCATCAAATCCGACGAGAACGACAACATCGTTCTCGCCGGCCGAAGCGAGCTGCTCGATTGTAAAAACAGCATTCTTATCACCGAAGATAAAAACCATCTCGTTGCGGCAATAGGCCTGGAAAATATGGTAGTCGCCCACAGCCCCGATGCTACCCTTATCTGTCCTCTCAACCAGGCACACCGGCTAAAAAAACTGCTCAAGCTCATAGAAGAGCACGGCGGTCACAAATTTCTATAGCTGAAAAACGATAACTCATATATGCGCTATCTCGCAATAGATTACGGAAATAGAAGAACCGGGCTGGCAATCTGCGACCGCGATGAAAGAATCGTCTCGCCGCTCGCCGTGATAGACAGCACCGACAACCTCGTTAATAAAATATCTGAAATTATACTCTCGGAAAATGTCGAAGCCCTCATTGTCGGTCTGCCGCTCAATATGGACGGTTCGAAAGGTCACCAGGCCCGGCTTGTCCTCAACTTCGCTCACCGGCTGAAAAAACAACTTCAAATCCCCGTCCACTTCCAGGACGAGCGTCTCAGCTCCTTTGCCGCCGGTGAAAAACTTGCCCCCGCTCACCTGACCAAAAACAAGAAACGCCGCCGCCTCGATGCCGTCGCCGCCGCCGAGATACTCAACAGCTTCCTCGAGGCAAAAAATGCAAAGTAATACCGGCTTGATAAACTGTGTTAATCTGTGCCTGAAAATCAAAGTATATCCCCGCGAAACTTGGCCCCAGGGCAGTAGGTACCGGAGATAACGAAAATGTCTGTCGAAAAAAGAAAAGTAGTAGTCATAGGCGCCGGCTCCGTCGGAACCACCTACGTTTACTCACTGATACAGACCGGGCTTGTGGCTGAAATTGTCCTCATTGACGCCAACCACAAAAAAGTTGAAGGCGAAATTATGGACCTCTCGCACGGCCTGCCCTTTATCCCGCCGGTTCGGATTCGAGCCGGAGATTACGCCGATTGTGCCGACGCACACCTGATTGTCGTCACCGCCGGCGCAAAACAAACGCCGGGCCAGTCCCGCCTCGACCTCGTCAGGACAAACGTCAGCATAGTCGCCGATATTGTTCAAAGTATCAAAAGCAGCGATACGAATGCGGTCCTTGTAATTGTTACCAATCCGGTCGATGTTCTCACCTACGCTGCGGTTAAACAGCTCGACTGGCCGAAAAGCCGCATCATTGGCTCGGGCACGGTGCTCGACACATCCCGTTTTCGCTTTATGCTCAGTCGCCACTGTGGTATCGACCCGCACAACATCCACGCCTACATCCTCGGCGAGCACGGCGACTCGGAAGTGCCCGCCTGGAGTATGACACACATTGCCGGCATTGCCATTAAGGATTACTGCAAAATCTGCGCAAAGTGCGATTCACAAAAAACTCACGACCGCATCGGCCGGCAGGTCCGCGATTCCGCGTACCATATCATAGACTACAAGGGTTCAACGTACTACGCCATCGGCCTGGCGCTTGTCCGAATCTCGCAGGCCATCCTCCGAAATGAACACAGTGTCCTCACCGTATCGTCCTTTCTTCAGGGCGAGTACGGCCTCGACAACGTCTGCCTGTCCGTACCCTGCGTTGTTGGTCAAACGGGCGTGGAGCGAATAATAGTCGCCGAGCTTACCGCCAATGAAAAAAAACAGCTCGCCGACTCGGCCAAAACCCTTGCCTCGGTCATCGCAAAAGTCATAACCTAAGCTCCCTGTATGCCTTCATCGCCGCCTCCGAAACGGCCTTCACCGATGTGTTGTGCTCCCTCGCTGCCCGAACGCAGTCCGAAAATTCCGGTTTTGCATTGACAACCCTACCCGAAAGCCGGCCCCTCTTAATCCTTATATCGCCGAACTCTGTTGTCACCGTGACAAAGTCCCTGACTAATTTGCTCCTTCGCAAGCTCTGCCGCCTGATGCCGAAAGTAAGGCCCGCCTCGAAAATGATTTGCTCCAACCTTTGCACGTCGGGTATCCGGCATATAACCGACAGCTTCACGGCGGGTCGGCTGTGCTTCATACTAATCGCCGATGTAAATACGTCCAGCGCACCGTCCTCGAACAGCTTATCCGACGCCGCTGCGATTAGCTCGCCGCTCACATCGTCGATATTCGTCTCAAGCAGATATACAGTATCGGCATTCGCCTGTGTCTCGTCCACGTCCTGACCGATAATCAGCCGAAGCACGTTTGCAAAACCCTCCGCATCGAGTGTCCCCGCTCCGTATCCGATTGAGTCAATCTTCATCTGAGGCGCCGGGCCGAACCCGTCGGCCACCGTCGTCAAAATCGCCGCCCCGGTAGGCGTCAGCAGCTCGGTATTTATCGGCCCGCCGGCAACCGGCACGCCCCTGACCAATTCCGCCGTCGCAGGCGCCGGAACCGGCAGCACGCCGTGAGCGGCCTTCACCGTCCCGCCCCCCAGCCGAAGCGTCGAGCAATACACCTTTTCAATCCCGAGTGCATCAAAACCAATCGCCGCCGAGACAATATCCACAATCGAATCCACCGCCCCGACCTCGTGAAAGTGCACTTGCTCTCTATCGGTACCGTGAACAGCCGCCTCTGCATCCGCCAGCCGGTCAAATATCGCAATCGCCGTCTCCCTGGCTTTGTCGCTTATCTCGCCGGCTCTGATAATTGCCTTTATGTCATCGATATTCCGGTGATGATGCTGATGCCCCCCGACGCCGCTCGGAACAAACCGCCTGGCACGCAGGCCCCCACGGTGCACTTCACTAA
>CAZPDW010000008.1:10184-27993 GCA_964585535.1 uncultured Pirellulales bacterium | reverse complement strand
CATCATTATCGGTTTTTATTATATTATCTTAACAGATTTTTTGATAGGTTCAATCGCAATGGAAGATAAAGCCGAAATTGAGCTTTTCGAGAACCCTTTTCCTCAGCGGGATTACCGCATCACCATCAGGTGTCCCGAATTCACAAGCCTATGTCCCAAGACGGCCCAGCCGGACTTCGGGAAAATCACCGTAGAGTATTGCCCGGACAAGCTGTGCATCGAGCTAAAGAGCTTAAAGTTCTACATGCAGAGTTACCGCAACAGGGGAATATTCTACGAGGCGTTGACCAATGAGATACTGGACGATTTAACCACGGCGTGCAAACCGCGCTGGATGAAGGTTACCGCCGAGTTCACGCCACGAGGCGGGATAACCACCGACGTGGTTGCGGAGTATAAATCGAGCAGTTAAGCAGGTTTTCGGTCAGAGGTGAGCAAATGAGCATATCATTTCACTGTGAACACTGCGGCAAAAAAATCGAAGCGCCGGACAACGCCGGCGGCAAATGGGGAAAGTGCCCTGCGTGCCGTCACAGGGTATATGTCCCCGGCCCGGGGGACGAGCAAGAAGAGATTAAACTTGCCCCGGTTGACGAGCAAGAAGAGAGAAAGAGGAAGGAGCTGCTGGCTGAGGAGGCAAAGCTCAGAACAGACATACTGAAAGAAACGGATATCCCCGACGATACACCTGAAAAACCGCAGCAGACAGTCGCCGCCGGCGGCACATTAAGCGACACCGAGCTTAACGAGAGCATAATAACGTATCTTCGCCTGATGGCCGACGGCGAGCTGGACCAGGCGGAAGATGAGGTTTCTCTCATTACCGCCTGTGGTTCGCGAGCGATAGAAATCCTCGACAGAATAGCCCTCAGCGAGATACCGGAACCGGCGCTTTCCGACGTACCGCCGCAGGTGCTTTCCGGCCTGATAAGAAACCTGCGCAGCAGGATAGGCCGGACGTGAAAATGGATGTTTTTCCGATTGTTCTGTATAGCCCCATAACAAACAGGGCTTTTTGAATTTTCGTCCGCTTTTGCGAAGTCCCCACCGGCGGGCGGCCTGCCTTCGATTTGGTCATATCAGCGCATATCCTATACTTTAAATGGAAGCCGCAAGAGAAAACATGCTCTGCGGTACAGCTTGGAAAGGGACTATATATGGCCAGGGGGACAACATTAGTTCACGTTACGCACGAGGCCGTCGGCAAGGTGGGCGGTATAGGAGCCGTGCTCGACGGCTTTTTCACGTCCAAATCGTATCTGGATGCGGTCGAACGCTCAATCATCATAGGGCCCCTGTTCAGCACCGACGGCTCGGTTCTGGACCGGCTCGGAGAAGGGGGCGAGGTGCTCTACTCATCACTGGACGGGCTTGTGAACACGGGCTACGCCTCGGCATTTCGCAAGATTGAGAGCTTCTACAACGCCGGCATTATATACGGCAGGCGAACATTCACCGACAGGCGGACGGGAATAAAAAGCTCGCCGGAGGTCCTGCTCATTGACGTGCGATATATGGACATCGGGCCGGTCAACACGTTCAAGAGGCGGCTTTTTGAACAGTTCGGGATTCGCAGCGAGCTGTATGAGAACCTGTGGGAATACGAGCAGTATATCCGGCTGGGGCCGCCGGCGATTGACGCACTCAAGGCCATCGGGGCGGCAACAAAAAAAACGGTGATTGTCGCACACGAATATATGGGTATGCCGACGGCGCTGGCGGCAATGACAGAGCCGAGTTGCGGCTTCAGGACCGCCTTTCACGCCCACGAAGTAGCGACGATGCGACAGATAGTGGAAGAGCATCCCGGCCACGACACGATGTTCTACAACGTTCTGAGTGAGGCATACAAAATGGGCCTGTATGTCAACGACGTGTTCGGCAGCCAGGATTCGTATTTCAAACACCCCCTGGTGGCTGCGTCGAAACATTGTGACGTAATATTTGCGGTGGGCAACCGCGTGGCGGACGAGCTGCGCTTTATGGGGCCGCAATTCGAGGACGCGGACATAGATATAGTCTATAACGGGATACCAGCTTACAAAATCAGCGTTGCGGAGAAGCTGGCCTCGAAGGACAAGCTGCGCCGGTACAGCGAAAACCTTCTCGGCTACCGGCCTGACGTTGTGTTCACGCACGTGACCCGGCTGGTCCGGAGCAAAGGGCTGTGGCGCGATTTGCGCGTGCTCGAGCAGCTCGAAAAGCAATTCGCCGGCCGGGGCAGGACGGCGGTAATGTTTTTGCTGAGCACCGAGGTCTCCCAGCGGCGAAGCTGCGACGTCTATAAGATGGAATCCGAATACAACTGGCCCGTGGCCCACCGCGAGGGCTGGCCCGACCTGTCCGGCGGCGAGGCGAAGTTCTATACCGCTATTCAACAGTTTAACGCGAGCAGCAGGAACATAAAAATCGTATTCATCAACCAGTTCGGGTTCAGCCGAAAGCACTGCGGGCTGAATATGCCCGAGGATATGGATTTTATGGACATCCGCAAAGGCACGGACGTCGAGTTCGGCCAGAGCATTTATGAGCCGTTCGGAATCGCCCAGCTCGAGCCGCTGACCTTCGGAGGAATCTGCGTTTTTACCGGCGTCTGCGGATGCTCTGGTTTTGTCGGCGACGCAATATCGACCTTCCCTCCCGCCGGCCGGGCCGGGCTGAAGAATATCATCGTGGCGGACTACACCAACATAGGTTTTGAAAACAGTTCGAACATCGATGGGCTGCTGCGAATCGACCGGGCGATGCGCGACCGAATAGAACAGGCACAGAGCAGGACAATTGCAGAGCAGATATTGCTGCGGCTGCCCGAAACGGAATCCGAAACCGAGCAGCTCATTCAAGCCGGCTATTTGCTCGCAAATAATATGAGCTGGGACATCGTGGTCAACAACTACCTCTTGCCCAGCTTAGACAAGATACTGCTCAAAGACAGCAAGCGAAAAACCGCCGCAAAACTCGCCTCATAGACCCGCCCGGATGCCCTCACAGCAGTGGCGGGCCGGTCTCACTCTGTCTTCCTCGAAACTCAGGTTATCCTCATATTCACTTGTCAAAGGCCGCAATTCGTATCTCGTATTTCGTATCTCGTATTTCGTATGCCGAGCTTGAAAATTGGGTTTGAATTGGGCCCGGCACCACGATGGGTGCGGGGTCTGCGCGACCCTGGCGGGTCGCTTGAAAAATTGGGTTTGTTTTGGGTTTGTTTTTCATTGGCGTAATTCACGGTTTTTGACGTAAGGGTTTTCTGCGTAAAGAGTTAGGTAGCATTTTGCCTATTTTGACATTGGGTTTGAATTGGGTTTGTTTTGGGTTTGTTTTGGGTTCGTTTTTCATTGTCCGGAGGGGCGAATATTTTACGTAATTCCTTTTTAGGTATAGAGTTAAGTTCATTGTGGGCCTTGCCAAGATTGGCTTTGTTTTGCATAAAAAGGTGTGATTTGACGAGGATTTTTGGTAAATGTAGAGAATGTTTCGTATCTCGTATTGAGTATTGCGTATCGCGTTGGTTGAGGCGTGCTGTGCAGGCGTTGTTTTTTATGCCCCGGCCGCGCGGGGCCGCGGCTAAATCAGTTTTCGTAGGGTCAAGGTGGGAAAAGGTGGTCATCTCAAAACCTCCGAATTTACGATACTGTATTCACTTTCTGTTATGTTAGGTGGGTATTATACAATATGGGAAGTTAGATGTCAAGTGAAATTTTTGGGGTTAGCCACGGAGTTTTAACCACTAAGACACAAAGACACTAAGAAATTTTATAGCCACAGAGTTCACAGAGAGCACAGAGATTCATTTTTTTAGACAGGATTGACAGGATTAGCACGGATTTTTTGAAATAGCGCAGAGCGTTCAGGTTTTATTCTTAGACACAGATCCCCCTTCGGTTGGGATAAATTAACGCAGATTGACACAGATTTTTCAGGTTGGTTTTGGTGTGTTCAGCCGACTTGGTGTACTTGGCGGGACAGAGTGGCTTTGGGGTACTTAGGCGTCACTTTTCTCGAAATAGATTTCTGCGAAAGAGCCGTCTGCGTTCCCCGAATCACTTCGTGCTTCATTTTGGAGCCAATTTGTCTGTGGGTGGCTGGAGGTAGATGCATCGCAGGGGCTTGAGCGGATAAATATTAGCGAGTAAAAAGGGCTTGCAATCTCGGGCTATTTAGATATTATTTGGGTACGGAAAGTTGAGTCGATTCCGCCGCAGGCGGATCTTCGATATGGAAATGTGTGTTGGATGGCTGATTTTCAAACGTCAAATTGTTGTTCCCAGCGAAAAAATGTACCCCCTATGGGGCAGGCGGACACCTTTAATTTTCCGATTTACTATTTAATAATGATGATTTAGGATTGACGGGTGGAGTGTCTGGGCGATGGAGACAGGCAGCGGTATCGCTGGAAACAAGGGCCTCATTAAAAGACCAGCCGGGAGGTGTGCAACTCGAATACCGGATAAAGGCCATTAATAAGGGCGGCCAAGGCGAGCCATCAAATACCATAGCAGTGGTTCTTTGAATCGTAAATCGTCGCTCGTGACACGGGGCACGTGCCTCGAAAAACGAAATATGGCCGAAAATAAAAACTGCGTGGTGTAAAAACTAGCCCTACCACCTGAGCAATCAGGAGAATGAAGAGTGACAAATGATTTGCAAAGCGAAATAGCGGGTCGTAAACATTTGCTTAATCAATTGTCTTCAGTAACTTTTGATTTGCTGTTAGAATTGAAACTCCCGTGTCCAGTTCTGCAAAATCAGCATCATCCGTGACAATCAGCAGATTATCCAATTTGGCAAGGTGATGATAGTAACAGTCATTAAAGTCAGTCTTGTCTAATTCGCTTAGGACATCTGGCAGGGATATTTCTGTGAATCGATCATCTAAGGGCGTTGAGATCTTCAACAGTTGATTATTGAAAACAGCTTGAATATCTTTGGCAGTACTAAGATAATGCGAACTGCCCCGATAATGCTTTTTATAACTATCATTGACAGTTTTTTTACGTCGCAGGATATTGAAATCCAATCTTAGCCAAGCATTAATAATTTCAGATGCGATTAACGAAGATACATAAATGATAGTATCGTTACTCAGTGCCCTCTTTAAGAAACCAGAATATTTGCTGATAATCTCCTTCTTGTGGTTGCCTATAGGGCAATAAAAATACAGCCATATGTTTGCATCAAAAAAATACTTGTCTCCATCCTGAGGCACATAGGTCTCGACATCCATCACGTTATTCATCGTCAAAAGCCTCCCCGATATCCTTCTCGAAATTATCCTTGTTCTTGAAGTATTCCTTAGCGCGTTCAATAGTTTTTATCATACGCTCTCTGTCTTCCGGCAGGAGACCTCTGACACTTAAATGTTTGCGCAAAAATGGACTTTCATATTTGCTATAAAGCTGGCCAATTGCGGCATTTAGAAAAGTTGTAATTAGCGTTTCAATGTTTGCGAAATCGAGAACAACTTCAAAGTCTTTTTCCAAAAAAGCACTTATCGTCGTAAACAGTCTCTCTCCATCTTCTGTAGAGACCGCCGCTTTGCCCCCTACGACATCAAAAATGTTTATTATTTTACATTCCATAACCTTTTTTCCTTTAGAAAGGTATATCCGTATCTTCTATCTCAGAGGTTAGAAAATAAGAACACTGATCGTTCACATTAAACTCCAGGTTGACCACGGTCCCTCCAAAAAAGTCGCTTAAATCCTCTGAGGATGAGTTACATTTCTTTTCATACCAATATCCATCCGCTGAAGCAATCTGTATCTTTCCTTCATTCTTACATAAAAAATCACGTATCAACGTAAAGCCGAGTCCCCCTGGAATATCCCCTTTTCTTGTTGTGGTGCGTTCGCTAACGGCCCAGTCAATAGCTTTTTTACCTGAAACCTTACATCCTAAATAATCGCGGACATTTTTGCGAATCGTATCGCCAATATCAACGATAGTAAAATCCAATCGTCCCTTTCGTGGATAATATTGTCCGCACGAAAAAACAAAATCACAATTACCATGCATTTCTGCGTTATTAAATATCTCCAGGATACTCTCTTTGATTTTTTTTCTTAAAAGAGCAGACATGCTCGGTATTTCTGGATGAGCTAACAGCTTCTTCTCAAGATATTTTTCAAATGAGCCTATTTCGCTAACTTTGGATTTACGATATTCCACCGTTGTTTGATAACGATCTGGCAAGGATTCACCACCAAAATAACTATAGTGAGTTTTCTTAAAAATCTTTTCCTGTTTTGGCCTAAGGTTAACAATGCCAAAATCATTTGTCCATGCAGACTCCATAATAGCTCCCAGCATAGCAAGCATATTGGCGTCAAACCAGGTAGTATTTTGAAAATCAAGCTGAATCGTTTCAAATTGGCACGGCTTCACCTGTTGATAGATGTTTGCCAATGATGCAAAACCCTGCTGATTACTACCTATTATAGGTGGCAGTTGTATCGTTAACATAGGTTGATCCCAATAATCCTCGAACTCTCGGTGCAGCAGTCATCAATAATTTTGACGGCCACGAACTGATCGTCGGCCATAAAATACTCAAAATTGCTCTTGCCGTCAAATCAATTACGCTTTTTCTGTGCTCTCTGTTGGTAAGCCAAAGGAGCAGACAGGCGAGGGTAAACTCCAGCGGCGAACCCCCTTACACCCTCGGCGTTGCCTCAGGCGTGAGGGGGTGAAACAACAAGCACGGCCAGTCCCTGAGTTGATCTACGCTGCGAGAAGGCCGTGGTACACATGGGCTGTCCACAGGACGCCTTACGGCGGAAGCCCATGCCACATAGGGGCAAGGCACTTGACCGGAGGGGGGTTGGGGAATAGACTTTCGGCTATGGGTAAATCAGGGAACAAGCCGATTATCGGGATATTGGGCGGGATGGAGTTTGAGGTGGTACTAAGGGCATACCGAGCATGAAGAAGGAAACGGTAATTCAGTTGCATTCGGATTTCGAGAGTAGCGTTCAGACCGTTGAGGACGATGGAGCGGAGTTCTGGCTTGCTCGCGATCTTCAGGAACTGCTCGGCTATTCGCAGTGGCGCAGCTTCGCGGGGGTTATTGATAAAGCCGTAACATCCTGCATTAACGCAGGATATGAACCCGGCGACCATTTTGCGCGTGTGCGCAAAATGGTCGATGTCGGCAGCGGCACAAAACGCGAAATCGAAGATATAGCACTAAGCCGCTACGCCTGCTATCTCATCGCTCAGAACGGCGACCCTTCAAAAGACCAGATTGCCTTTGCCCAAACCTATTTCGCAGTCCAGACGCGAAAGCAGGAAATCATAGAAAAACGCATTGCAGAGGCCGAGCGGCTCAACGCGAGAAAGAAACTGACGTTCTCTGAGAAGCAGTTGTCGGGCATAATATTCGAACGCCTTGCCGATAACCAGAGCTTTGGTCGAATACGCAGCAAAGGCGACAAGGCTTTGTTCGGCGGCAAGACAACAAGGCAGATGAAGGACCGACTCGATGCACCGCCAAGCCGTCCTCTGGCAGACTTCCTCCCGACCATTACAATCAAGGCAAAAGACTTCGCAAACGAGATCACCAACTTCAACATCAATCGCGATGACCTCAGAAGCGAAACAGGCATAACAGACGAGCATGTTAAGAACAACCAGGAGGTTCGCAAACTTCTCCTGAAGCGAAAGATCCGCCCCGAGGAGCTGCCGCCTGCAAAGGATGTCAAAAAGATCGAACGCAGATTCGCTTCTGAAGAGAAGAAGTTGGCGAGCAGGACAAAAGCTTTCACTCTCCCAAAACCAGAGGAAAAACCAGAAAACAACAAGTAACTCCGACACAAAGGTTTATGGCGGCAAAGATAGATTTTAAGCTAATATAATGGGGAAGGCGCGATTAAGGTGAGAAAGGTGTGAAGGGTGATAAAGGTGGTATACTGGCCCCGTGTAATGGTGAGACGGTGCCGAGTGTCCGTCATTCGTTCAGCACCTCAATTAGGCAGCAACCCCCTTACACCCCGTCACACGGAGCGCTGGGTAAGCTTCGGGGTTGCCTCGGGCGTGAGGGGGTGAAACAACAACCACGGCCTGGAAGGCCGTGGTACACATGGGCTGTCCACAGGACGCCTTACGGCGGAAGCCCATGCCACATAGGGGCAAGGCACTTGACCGGAGGGGGGTTGGGGAATAGACTTTCGGCTATGGGTAAATCAGGGAAAAAGGCGGTTATTGGGATATTGGGCGGGATGTGCTCGGGCAAGAGCACGGTGGCGGCGGAGTTCGGCAAATTGGGCTGTGCGGTAATCGACGCCGACGAAATCGCCCACGAGCTGCTGGGAGAAAGGGACGTGCGGGAGAAGGTTGTGGCCGCCTTCGGCGAAGGGATACTTGACGAGGCAGGTGAAATCAGCCGGGACAGGTTAGCCGGTATAGTTTTCTCAGATGCCGGGAAACTGATGCGGCTTGTCGTTTTGCTCCACCCGCCGGTGCTGGAGCGGGTCGAGGGGCTTATTGCAGGTTACCAAAGGGACGGCTGGGTCGATGCAATTGTGCTGGATATGCCGCTTTTGCTGGAAATCGGGTGGGAAAAGCGTTGCGGCAGGTTAATTTTTGTCGATTGCAACGAGCAAAAAAGGCGGGAAAGGGCCGAAAAAATGGGGCTTTCCGGCGAAAATGAATTAAAAGTTCGAGAAAATTTTCAGATTTCTCTGGACAAGAAGCGATTAGTCGCCGATAATACGGTGGATAACAATTCCGGCTTCTCGGAGCTATCCAAGCAAGTCGCTGAAATCTTCTCAAACATAGTGGATAACGGGTAAGTGGGGTTTTTAACAACTCGTTTGATTCGTACTCAGGTTTTGGAATACTGAGAGCATCTGGTAAAACTGTGTTGGTTATCCTCGACGTCATTGGAAGGCGTTACTGAGACCTGATAGGTCGGGACCTATTGTCAATTTCAGAACAATCGCAGGACGGTTGGGACGGTTTTGTCGGGGACGTAAGTTTTTGTATAGTGCTCGCGGTTGAAATTTCCCGTTCGTTCGCGGGTAAGTAACTTTAGAACAAGAACTTAAAATCTCACTCGCGGGAATTTATTACCCTGAAGGGTATAAATAGCATTTAGATTCAAATCCGGTTGAATTCCTGATAAGACGGATGTTTAACCGAAGTTGCGATATAGCATAACCGCAAAAGAAACAGACTTTTATCACAGGAGTAATCATGGCTAAAGTTGCCGGAAAAAACGGGAAATCCTTGGGTAGAAACCGTAAGAGAAAGAAGAGAAAGGCCTCCGGGAAGGATGCGGCGAACGGTCGGCCACAGGAGTTTCAAGCCGACGCTGCTGTCGCCGTTGAAGAAGGTTCGAACGGCGGTCAGGCGTCGGGAAAAGTCGGGCAGGCAAAGAAGGCGGAAGAGGAGTCCACTCATGACAAATACGAGCGCATCAAAAAGGGACAGCTTTATCTGACCGACCTGCAAAAACTGACGGTGTCGGAGCTGCACGACATCGCCAAGAAAGAGAACATCAACGAATACAACGCGTTAAAGAAGCAGGATTTGATATTCAGGATTCTCAAGGAGCGGATTCGCCAGAACGGACTGTTGTACGGAGAAGGCGTTCTCGAGGTGCTGCCGGACGGTTACGGTTTTCTCAGGAACCCGAACTACAATTATCTTTCCAGCCCGGACGATATTTACGTCTCGCCGTCGCAGATACGGCGTTTCGGAATTCGGACGGGCAATATAGTTTCGGGGCAGATTCGGCCGCCGAAGGATTCGGAGAAATACTTTGCGCTTCTGCGTGTCGAGGCCGTCAATTTTGAGAACCCGGACAATCTGGCGGACAAGGTGGTATTCAGCGACCTGACGCCGCTGCATCCGGAAGAGAGGATTATCCTCGAGACGGCGCCGGAAGAGCTGAACATGCGAATAATCGACCTGGTAACGCCGGTTGGAAAGGGCCAGCGAGGTCTTATCGTCGCTCCGCCGAGAACGGGTAAGACGATACTGCTTCAGAAGATGGCCAATGCAATCAGCACAAACGACCCGGGTATAAAACTGATAGTTTTGCTTATCGACGAGCGCCCCGAGGAGGTGACGGAGATGGAACGCAAGACGGGCGAGGACGTGGAGGTTATCAGCTCGACGTTCGATGAGCCGGCGGCCCGTCACTGCCAGGTGGCCGAGGTGGTCATCGAGAAGGCAAAACGTATGACCGAGTACGGCCAGGACGTGGTTATCCTGCTGGATTCGATTACGCGTCTGGCCAGGGCGTACAATACCGAACAGCCCCACTCCGGAAAGATACTGACCGGCGGTGTCGATGCCGGTGCGATGCAGATGCCGAAGAAATTTTTCGGTGCGGCCAGAAACATCGAAGAAGGCGGCTCGCTCACCATATTTGCAACGGCGTTGATTGACACCGGCTCGAAAATGGATGAGGTTATCTTCGAGGAGTTCAAGGCGACCGGGAATATGGAGCTGCATTTGGACAGGCGTCTGGTTGACAGAAGGATTTGGCCAGCAATTGACATCAGCCGAAGCGGAACCAGGCGCGAGGAGCTGCTACTGGACAAAAAGGAGCTTGAGCTTACCTATCGTTTGCGTCGGGTGCTTAGCGAGATGAATCCAGTCGAGGCGATTGAGCTGCTCAAGAGCCGGCTGGGTAAGTGCCGAAGCAATGCCGAGTTTCTGATGACGATGAGCATAAATTAAGAGCATATCCGAATAAGCCCTCACGCTCTGTCATTGTGAGTCCCTTAGGGACGTGGCAATCTCAACCGCTCAATAATTCGAGATTGCTTCGTCGTAAACTCCTCGCAATGACACAAAAAGGAGGTTTGCACCCCGTGAACGGTTACCTTTTTTTTACGCGGCAGCTTATTGCCGGCGGTACTCGATGGCACCGGCGTCGCGATTTTTGCCAGCGGGTTCGTTACCGAAGAAGTCTTTCAGGAATGGGCCGTTGAATTGCCATTCGTATAGTTCTTCGATGGTAGTTTTGGCGTCGGCCAGTGAGCCGCGAGAGATTCGCAGAAAATCGATTGCCCCTGCGAAGTAGTCGCCTGCCGGGGCCTTTCCCACGAGCAAGTCGGCGTTGTTTGCTATTGAGACGCCGCCTGCGGGCATAGTTCCGGTAAGTGGGCCGTTGCTGAGTTTGCCGTCAATGTAGACATTGATTGGCTGCGGGCCTGTTCGGTCGATTTCGGCGATGAGGTGGTGCCATTTGCCGTCGCTGACGACGGCGGAGCTTGTTCGCGAGCACTGGTTTTTGTTCTGGCCGTCGGCGCGGACGGTCATTTTAGCCCGGCCTGTGTCTTCAATGGCGAGCGAATAGCCGGCCTCGGCCATCTTCAAGACGAGCGTGCCGGCTGTTCGGCCGGGTGCGCCGCTGAAATAGATTTCGATAAGGAAGTTGTTGCTGTCCATATCGACGGTCTGTCTTTTGCTGCCGGGGTATGTGTGCTCGGTATTTCTTTGTTTGTAGCTGTAGCTGCTTTTCACATCGGCGTCTTTGAGGATGCAGAATTGGTCTTTACCGTTGAAGGTCAGGGCGCCTTCAGTCCAGTTTTCGAGGCGGCCTTTGACGTAATCGCCGGCGGAGACGTTTTGGGCGGTGAGGTCGTTTCGAGGAATGAATCGGTACATACCCCGGCTTACGTATTCGTCGGTCATAAACCAATTTTCGCCTAAAATCTTCGTTGCATCGGCGTTGTTTTTGTAGAAGTTCCATTCGCCGACGACGGCATAGAGCGCCCAGGGGACGAAGAATTTGACGCCGCGGTCGATAACGGGTGAGTTTTCGGCCGGTCTGAAGTCGTGGGCTGCAGCGTTTCGCACGGGATTGACCCCGGCAACGAAGCCGGTCCGGCCGGCGAGTGCGTGTTTGGCCTTGAGGGCGCCGCTGAACGTTTCGAGGGTGTTCCTGAGGATGCCTTCGGACTCGAACAGGCCGAAGTGCCTGGGTTTTCCATAGAAGACGTTGTCGGCGTAGGCGAGCGAGTCGCAGGCGTAGGGTCTGCCTTTGGTGACGATACCGGCTATCTGGTACATATTTTCGTCTTTTGCCTTGGCGTCGGAATGGCGGAAATACATCTCGCTGATATCCATCCAGAGATTGCCGAGATAGCAGTTTCGTCCGGCATTAGGAACCTGTCGGCGGCTGCCGCAGGCGAACTTATAAAACGTATTGTTGAAAAAAGCGTTCTGAAATCCAATGATTTCCTGCAGGGCCGCCGTGTTGCATAGCGGGCTTGTCAGGTCGTTGCTTTTGCCCCAGGCGATGTTGTTGAACAGGTACTGTTTAAATGCGCCGTCGAGGTAGTATGCGAATCCGAACCGGGCGGTGGTGTGCTCACGCTTGGGGTTGTTGCGGTTGAACATGTGTTTCCAGTGCCAGTACCCGCCGGGATTGCCGGAAATATTGTCGAAGACGTACGTGGACCCGCCCTGCCAGGACTCGATGCCGCCCCAGTCGTTTGTGTTCAGCAGGGGATTGGTAACTTTGTTGTTGTGTATGAGGACTCTGCTTAGCGGCCTGTGTGTGAGCTGGCCGGAGGGCTTTCCGCCGAAGATGAACAGGCCCGGGCCGTAGCAGCGGTCGAGGATATTGCCGGCCACCTCACACTGCGAGGCGAAGTTGACGTTCACAGCAGGGCATTGCTCGCTTCTGGCCGGGCGAGTGCCGATGTCAACCAGCCGATTTCGCAGGACGGCGACCCTGCCGAGCCGGCCGATGGGTGGGTTTTTCTTTCCATAGGCCGAGCCGTCCTGGATGTGGATGGCGCCGTGGTCGGTATGGGCGATGAGGTTGTCGCTGACGACGATATCGGTCATAAAGTCGTTGTCGCCGACGGCTTTTGCGCGGACGGCCTTTGCGACGTGCTCGAAGGTGCAGTTGGCGATACGAATGTCACTGCACGAGCCGAGCATACGAACGCAGGCGGGCAGGACGTTTTCGTTGACGAACCAGCGGTCGGGCCAGTTCCAGACGTTCTCGAAACGGAAGGTAAGGCCGGTGATTTCTATGTGGGATTGGTTTCGGATGTCGATGAGCGTAAGCCAGCGGGCGGCCTCGATAATCGTATCGTTCGGATTTCGGTCGCCGGAAAGGCGGACGTAGAGCCGCCCTGACTTGGAACCTTTTGACTCGTAGTAAAACTCGCCCGGCTCGTCGAGATATTGCAGTTTGTTTTCAAGGTAGTATCGGCAGTACTGGATGGGATTGGTGCTGTTTCCGGCCCAGAATCCCTCGAAGGTGAGCGTGTGCTCTTCGGGGTCGTATTTTTCGACGGGGGTCGGATAGGGTGTACCCATAACGCCGACCCACTCGGTCCAGACTGTTGCGCCGACGTAATAGTTGCTGTCAGGGTTGATGAGATTCTTTGGGTCGGCTGCCTCGACGCGTTCCCCAACCTTTTTGCCGTTCAGCCACTCCCACCATTCGCTTTTGACATCGTCGGGGTTGGAGACGGTCCAGTTGGGCGTTCGGGCGAGATTCACTCGCAGGATTTTACCGTCGCGCATTTCCCAGAGGCATCGGGGCTGTGGTTTGGGTATGTCTTTGTACCAGATTTTCTCCGGTTCGGGGGTTTTCGGTGCGGTGGCGGCATCGCATTTTTTCCAGCCGTCGGTGATTCGGACCGAGCCATAGACGGCGGCCTCGCCCTGTCCCCAGGACGTCTCGCTGGTCAGGCGTACAGGATTGCCGGCAGCGCCGGATTCGTCGGCGATTAGTTTACCTCTATAGACAACGCCTCGTTTGAAAACGTACGTGTGGATGCCGGAGCATTTGGCGGCGTTGCCCCCGGCCTGCGAATCCCAGGGGTGATGCTTGAATGGTGCGGCCCGGGTGCCGGGGTTGCTGTCGGAGCCGTTTTCGTAGTCGATGTAGCGGGGTGAATCGCCCGCTTTGAAGACGAACGGCTCTGGCGCCCACTGCAAATCCCCCTCGGGGGTGATTTTTGCATAGTTTTTCTGCCAGGAGAATTGTTCGGCAGGAACATTCGCTGAAAGGGCAAGTGAAACGAGCACAACGAGCGCTGCAGGCGTGATTTGCTTTCTTGAGAAGGTCTGCATTTTAACGTCCTCCAAATTGTCAGAACCAATCACTGCTTAGTTTAAGCGAATGTTGCGACCTTGGCAAAAAAAATTTAGAGCATATTCGAATAAGTATTTGCCATCGCCTGTCATTCTGTCCGTAAGGACTCCCCAGGAGAACGGAGCGCAGCAAAGTGAAGAATCTCCTCTTCGTTGGCCAGATTCTTCATCCCCAGGGGACTCAGAATGACAAAGGCCGAGGGTTATTCGGATAAGCTCTAAGTTTTTCTTCTCAATACAGATGTTCACGTACCTCATAATGCAATATCTCCTGGCTGTACCGTGCTCTGACCGGGACATTTTTTTGTTTGAAAACCACTAAAAAATCTTGACAGCCCTCGGAGCCGGCCATAAATTGCGTTTGAGGTAGTGGCAACGACACTACCCGGGGACGGGTTTTGCCAGTTACCTTTTAATGAAAGGAAATAAGATGGCAAAGAAAAGGAAAGCGGCAAAAAAGAAGGGGACAAAAAAGAAAGCCGCCAGGAAAGCGGCCCCCGGCCGAACATGGTCAACAAAAGACGTCAACTTGCTTAAGAAGCTGTTCGGCACCAATCCCACTTCCGGGATAGCCAAAAAGCTCGGGCGCAATACCGACGCCGTGAAGAAAAAGGCATCCAGGATGGGACTCAAAAAGTCCAGGCGATACCTCAAATCCATCGGCAGGGCGTAACCGTTTTGGTGATATGTTCGCCTGTTGTTTGGGTGCGGGCCGATTCGCTGTTTTCGCCCGACCGGAAGGGATGTACTGTCTGACGGCGGCGCAGCGGCTGTGGTGTGTGTCTTTTCCGTTCGAGCCGGTGTGTTGATTGAGCAGGGGAGTTGTTTTATTCGTTGTTTTGAGTGTCTGCTCCCGTTGTGCAGGCCGAGGCGGTTGATATGCCCGGCCATTTCTGCTTTTCTGTTGTAAACTCACTTGACATCGTGGCCCGGCGGCCGTACCCTTAAACGAAGGATGTTCCCGGGTTTAAGGTCGTTTTCTATAAGGAGACTGGCGTTGAGAGTTCTTTCCGGAATCCAGCCGTCGGGCCGGCTGCACATCGGCAACTTTTTTGGGGCAATGCGTGAGCACATCCGGCTGCAGCAGGACAACGACTGCTTCTTTTTCATAGCCGACTACCACGCCCTCACGTCGAATCCGCAGCCGCAACGGCTCGCTGAGCGGGTACTTGATGTTGCGATGGATTATCTTGCCCTGGGGCTTGACCCGGAAAAAACGGTTTTCTGGAGGCAGTCCGACGTGCCAGAGGTTACCGAGCTGACTTGGCTGCTGTCCTGTATAACCCCGATGGGCCTTTTGCAGAGATGCAGCAGTTACAAGGAAAAGGTCGCACAGGGGCTCAGTCCCAATCACGGCCTGTTTGCGTATCCTGTTTTGCAGGCGGCCGACATCCTCGCCTATCACAGCGACATCGTACCGGTGGGAGCCGACCAGAAGCAGCACATCGAGGTCACCCGCGATATTGCGATGCGATTCAACAATGCCTACGGCGAGGTCTTCACCATTCCCCGAGACCACATCATCGACTCGGTCGCCGTCGTACCCGGCATTGACGGGCAGAAAATGAGCAAGAGCTACGGCAACACAATCGAGATGTTCGAGCCGGAAGATGCCGTCAAAAAGAAAGTGATGAAGATTGTCACGGATTCGACGCCGGTTGCCGAGCCCAAGGACCCCGACAAATGCAACGTCTTTGCCCTTTTGAAGCTGGTTGCCGCCCCGGAAGAGCTTGCCGGCTGGCAGGACAGGTATCGCAAAGGCGGTATGGGCTACGGCGAGGTTAAAAAACGATTGGCTGAGCTGATTATCGAATTTTTTAACCCCTTTCGGCGCAAAAGGACCGAGCTTGAGAACAATCCGGATTACGTCAGAAAAATACTCGCCGACGGCGCCGACAGGGCAAAGGCCGTCGCCGACAAAACCCTCGCTCATGCGCGTAAGGTGGTGGGCCTTGGAGCTTAGATATGCCTGATAAACTGGTTACGATTGCTGAATTCGCAGATTCGGTCGAGGCGGACCTGGCAAGACAGGCGCTTGCGGATTTTGGAATTGACTCGGTATTGGCAGGCAGCGGGCCGGTGAACCCCTTTGCAGGCGTGCCTGCCGTCGGGCCCATTCGATTGCAGGTTATTGAAAGCAAGGCGAGCCAGGCACGAGAAATTCTCGAATCAAAAAATGTGCGGGAGCAGTAATTGGCTGATTATCGTGTAAATCTCGAAATCTTTGCCGGGCCGCTGGATTTGCTTTTGTATTTAGTGCGCAGGGAAGAGGTGGATATCTACGATATTCCTATTGCTAAGATAACCGACCAGTATGTCAGGTATCTGGAGATGCTCAGGCAGCTTGATATCGATTTGGCCGGCGATTTTTTGGTGATGGCGGCGACTCTGATGCACATAAAATCGGCGATGCTGCTGCCCAGGGCGCAGCCGGACGAGGTTGATATCGAGGAATTGGCCGACCCGAGGGCCGAGCTTATTCGCCAGCTTCTCGAATACAAAAAGTTCAAGGATGCCGCGAACCTTCTTGGCTCCGCCGCCGACGAGTACAAGGGACGATTCGGCAGGCCCGACGTGATTATCGAGCAGTTGAAGCCGGACGCCGAGCCGAAGGTCGATATAGAGCAGGTGAGCATCTGGGATTTGCTCGAGGCCTTTGACTCCATTATGGAGGCCACCGGTGCGAAGTTCGACATAAGTCACATCACCGACGATACGCCGATTGACCTTTATCAAATCGAGATTTTGCACCGCCTGCAAACCGAAGGGCCTATGAGCTTCGAGCGCATCTTCGACTCCGGTGCCAATCGGCTTGTGCTGGTAGGGTTGTTTCTGGCGCTTCTGGAGCTTGCTCGCAACGGTCTTGTCTGCGCCGAACAGCCCGACAACGTCGGCGCGATTTACCTGCGGGCGCTGACGGATGAGCCGGCCGAGCAGGCCGTGCAAAAAGGTATCTTTGTCCCCGAGCATGAAACACAAGGCCAAAAGTCGCAGCAGAAACAGCGGAAAACACAGCCCCCTATTCCTATCGCTGAAATACCGCCTGAGAGCGACTCGGCTGCTCGGGCTGAACGGCTTGAGAAGCAAGACTCCCCTTCGGCCGACAAAGGCGCGCAATAAAAACAGAATACTGTTTGACACGCTGCGCGTACACATATAGAATACCGGCTGACTGACACAGAACTCGAAAGGATACAATAATGGCTGGCAATGTAGTTGAGTTGAGTGACACCGGTTTCGATGAAGTTGTACACAACTCGGATATGCCTGTATTGGTGGATTTTTGGGCGCCATGGTGCGCACCGTGCATAATGATGGCTCCGATTACAAAAGAGCTTGCCGGAGAGTACGCAGGCAAGGCCAAAATCTGCAAGCTCAATACGGACGAGGCCCGCGACAGCGCTATGGAATTCGGCATAACGGCGATACCAACCATTATCCTGTTCAAGGGCAAGCAGGTAAAAAAGAAATGGGTCGGCCTGACGAGCAAAAAGGAGCTTGCCTCTGCGATTGAGGAACTGCTGTAAGGACCTATCCGAATAACTATGTGCGATATCCTGTCATTGCGGGCGAAGCGAAGCAATGACAGAGTCTGAAGGGTCATGCGGATAAGTTCTAAGTATCGAGCCGGCGCTTTTGCCGGGTGAGCTTACCAGCCGCCCGGCCCGAGAATATCGTGAACCGGCTCATTCCACCAGTTCGCGTCCCTGAAGTATTGCCTGAGCATTATCGCCGCGTT
>CAZPDW010000008.1:0-10084 GCA_964585535.1 uncultured Pirellulales bacterium | reverse complement strand
GCGACCGGGACGGTGCTGTATTTGATGACCAGGTTCGAATTTGGCTCGTTCGCCTTTGCCAGCAGCTCTTCCTGGAGGACCTTTGTGGCCCTGAACTCGTCCCTGCGGTGGACCAGCGTAACCTTGCCGGCATACTTTGTCAGATGCAACGTGTCCTCGAGGGCGGTGTTACCGCCGCCGACGGCGACCACCTCTTTACCCCTGAAAAACGGTGCGTCGCAGGTGCCGCAGTAGCTCACGCCGGCGCCGGCCTGGCGAAATTTTTGCTCGCCCGGTATGCCTAATTTGCGGTAGTCGCTGCCCGGAGCGAGTATGACGGCCCTTGCGGCGAAGTTGTCCCCGTCACAGCCGACCTCGATATTGCCGTTGGGCAGCTTCTGCAAGGCGGTGACCTCGCTTGCGGTCTTTATTTCGGCACCGAATGACTCGGCCTGGTTCTGCATTTTTTTAATGAGGTCAGGCCCTGCTATGTTCTCGAAGCCCGGATAGTTCTCTATCCTGTCGGTGTTATTGATTTGTCCGCCGGGCATAAATTTATCAAGTATGAGTGTTTTGAACCTGTCGCGGGCCGAGTAAAGTCCCGCCGCCAGCCCTGCAGGACCTGCTCCTACTATGATACAATCGTAAAACTCCGACATAAAAACCGCCTTTCAAAATAATTACCGAATATAAAGCATTTACCGGGGAATAAAGCTGCCCTTAATGCTGCAAAGCTTCTCATGATACAAAATGCCACGAAGGCGGACAAGCTGCTTTTTACAAATTTTCGTCCTCTCTCGGACGCTGCGGACAATCGGATTTGACAACTGCATTTCGGTTTAGTAAAATCATGCTTCTTTTGTGAGCTTGACGGTGCGAAAACCGGAATCGAGTATCGAATTTCACAACGAATATGGAAGGGTTTTGTGCGGGTGGAGATGGAAGTCAGGCCATTCAAAGCATTTAGATTCGACGAACAGGCGGTTGGGGACGTGGGCAACTGCATTGCGCCGCCCTATGACGTTATCAGCCCCGCACAGCAGCAGCGGCTCTACGAAAAGAGCGAATACAACATCGTGCGCATAATAAAAGGCAAAACGAGCGAGTCCGACGGCGAGACGAACAACCAGTACACAAGGGCGGCCGAATACCTGAACGGCTGGATAGAAAAAGGCGTCCTCAAACAGGATTCCACCGATGCTATTTACGCCTACGTTCAGGATTTCCAAATCGGCGGGGCGGACTTTCGGCGGCTCAGTTTTGTCGCGCTCGGCCGGCTCGAAGAGTTCGGCGAAATCGTCAAGCCGCACGAACAAATCCTCATCGCTCCTACCATAGACCGGCTAAACCTCAAAAGAGCTACCGGCGCCAAGTTCGGACTGGTTTTTATGCTCTACGAGGACAAAAACAACGTCGCCGACAAAACCATTCTAAAAGCCGCCGAACAAAAACCACTTATCGATTTTACCGACGAGCAGAACGTAAGACATCGCCTTTTCCCCATAACCGACAAAACAGAGGTTAATACTATCGTCGAATTGATGCGAGACAAAAGCTGCATAATCGCCGACGGCCACCACCGCTATACCACCGGCCTGATGTACTCGAAGGAAACCGACAAGCCGACGGCAAAATACCAGATGCTCGCCTTCTGCAATACCTGCCACGAAGGCCTAATCGTACTCGCCACCCATCGCCTGGTTGCCAACCTCGAAAAATTCGATATAGCCGAGCTGATGACAGGCCTGAACACTAACTTCTCCGTTACCGAATACAAGTTCGGCTCAGACCAGAGCAAGGCCGAAGCCAAACAGAAAATGCTTGCACAGATGAAGGCCGAGCATAACAAAGATAAAAACGCCTTCGGTATCTACGACGGCAGCGGCTTCTTCTATGTCGCCGTGCTCAAAAACACCGGGGCGATGGACACCGTAGCACCGAATATGAGCAGGCACTGGCGCTCGCTCGACGTTGCCGTCCTGCATAAGCTGGTCCTTGAAAAACTTCTGGGAATCGGCGCCGAACAGCTTGCCGGAGGCGCCAACGTCGAATACCTAAAAGACGGCGACAATATCATCGATGAATCCGTCCGCAGGGTGGACCAAAACCAAAAGCAGGCCGCCTTCTTTATGAACCCGCCGAAAATCAGCCAGATACGGATGGTCGCCGATGCCGGCGAAAGAATGCCGCAGAAATCGACGTACTTTTATCCAAAGGTCTTTACAGGCCTGACAATAAACAAGTTGTAACCCTTTTTCACAGGAGTAGATGAAATGACAGATTGGAAAAACCCGCCCCGGCTGTTCATCCCCGGACCTGTCCTGGTCAAAGATGATGTACTCAAGCAGCTTGCACGCCCGACCCTCGGGCACCGGGGAAAAGAGTATGCACAGCTTCACGCCGAAACCGTCGATATGCTGAAAAAACTGCTCTTCACCGGGCAGAACGTCTTCATCTCGACCTCCTCGGCATCGGGAATATGGGAGGCGGCGATTCGCAACTGCGTAGCGCCCGATGAAACCGTCCTATGCACAATGTGCGGTGCCTTCAGCGATAAGTGGGCCTCCGTGGCAAAGAGCTGCGGCAGAAACGTCGAGGAGTTGAAGGTCGAATGGGGCCGGGCCGTCACGCCGGAACTGATTGACGAAAAACTCGCCTCGGGTAAATATGCCGCCGTCACAATCGTCTATAACGAGACGAGTACGGGCCTGACAAACCCGGCTTATGACATAAGCAAAATGATGAGGGAAAAATACCCGGACGTGCTGGTCTTTGTCGATGCGGTCAGCGCAATGATAGGGCTGCCGATGCATTTCGACGAGCTTGGCTGGGACGTGGCCTTTGCCTCGGTGCAGAAGGCCTTTGCAATACCGCCGGGCCTTGCCGTCGCCGTCGTCAGCGACAGGGCGCTCGAAAAAGCGGCGAATGTCCCCAACCGCGGCTACTACTTCGACTTTGTCAAATGGGCGAAATCCGCCGAGAAGAGCCAGACGCTGGTTACGCCCAACATTCCCCACATAATGGCCCTGAATTATCAGTGTCATAAGCTCATCGACGAGGGGATAGAAAACGTCTGGAACAGACACAAACAGATGGGCGAGCTCGTAAGGGGCTGGGCAAAAGAGAAATTAGGTCTGTTTTGTGAGGAGAAATATGCCTCGAATACGCTGACGGCCGTCAAGAACACCAGAGGCATCAACGTCGCAGAGACCATAAAGGCCCTGCAGGAAAAGCACAACACCATATTCGGCAACGGCTACGGCAAGCTCAAGGAGCAGACCTTCCGCATCGCTCATATGGGTGACATCACGCTCGACGACCTCAAAGAGCTGCTCGCCTGGATAGACGAGGAAACTTCATAAGTGTACTGTTCAGCCCTTTGCACAGCGCCGATGTTCACACCGGCCAATCGACCTTTCGGGCGCCGCTTTTGTGCGCACGGACAGCGTCAATGTCACGAGCCGACGTGGTAGCTGAACTCGAGGACCTTCGGCTTGACGAGCCTGCGATAGTCCGCCATACTCATCCGCACAGTCTTCTCGTGTGAGCCGGCCTGAAACACTATGTGGTCGTCGTCATCCAGCGTCTTGTCCATATATGTGGGCAGCTCGTACAGGTTCCCGAAGGGCGGCTCAGCCCCCAGCTCACAGTCAGCAAACAGCTTGTCGATTTCCTCTTCCTCGGCCAGCTCCACCGACTTGGCTGCCAGTTGCTTTTTCAGCCCGCCCAGGTCAATTTTGGCGTTGGCGGCAAGGACGCACATTACGTACTTGTCGTCGGCTTTGATAATCACCGGCTTGGCCACGTACCTGCCCGGCTCGTGCTCGGCCGCCGCCATCTGCTGGGCGCTGAAAACGGGCTTGTGCTCCGTTACATCGTACCGGACACCTGCCTTGTCAAGAAAATCTGTTATTCCCATATTGTGCCCTCCAAAAACTACAGGACCGTTATTCTGATTCGTTCGGTCTATTGTGCGTTTCAGCTCCGGTATGTCAATCGCCAATTTCATTTGTCAAGAACGCTGCGCTTGACGATAAATCACACGTATCGTAAGCTATAAACCATAACAATGGCCATTCGGCCCGCGGCTGAGCCGTTTTTATTCACAATGCCGGTATTAAAAGCGGCTATATTAAACGTCATTTTTTGATAGTGCACAAGGAGACTGAATTGTGGAAATGACCTGGCCTATGAAACTGAGGTTAGCCGCCGCCGCAGCGGTCGGTATCGTCCTGCTCGGAATAGTCGGCTGGCCACTCGTCAAACCCGATGACCCCTTTGCCGCCCTGTCTTTGCTCACCGGAAGCGTAACCGTCTCAGACGCCGTAATTTTGGCCGCTCTTGCCTTCCTTGCAGGATTTGTCGCATACTTTTTCTCCTGGCCCTACGGCCGGGAAATCGCAATCCTTGCCGTACCCGCAGGGCTCGCCGTTTGGGCACTGCGTGCCGGGAGTATGACCGAGCTTATGGAACAAAACCCCACCGGCGCTCTGCGTGGGCATCTTTTCAGCACACTAAGGTATGAACCGCTCTTCTGGCTGGCCCTGGTCGCAGCGGGATTCGCCGGGGTTCTCATCGCTAACAAGCTTCGACCCGCACCACGCCCTGAGCAGACCGGCCCGAAACCCGCCTCCGGAAAACCACGCTACCTGCTGCTGTTTGTTTCCTTTGGTGCCTCCATTGTCTTGGCTGAGTTTCTTATCGGACTGCTGGCCCTCGATGTTACCGTCCCGGACGGTCGCCTCGGCTCGGTCGTCGGCCAGCCGGCCCCAGGCCAAATCGCCTTCGCCCTTGTCGTTTCTTTTGGTCTTGTCGCATTCGCCGCAAAGGCATTTCTGAAGGTCGGCTATATTGTGCCCGCTCTCGCAAGCGCCTTCGTAACCGCTTTTTCTATAACGTTTTATATGAAAACCGGCCTTCTGGAGTATCTCTGCAACCACTGGCCCGCCGTATTCTTCATCAGGCCCGTATTCGCCATCCTGCCTGTCCAGATGGTGGCCTTCGGCACGCTCGGCGCCGTCGCCGGATACTGGCTGGCAATAAAATATCTCCCGACGCGGGGCTAAATTAAATAATCCTCAATTAAATGGGCCAAATGAACCTCACGCCGCCCCGCTCATCTTTTTTCACTACCCCTGCAGAGCATAACTGCTGCCCGAAAAAGCACTTATGCGCATCTGGTCCTATAAACACCAACAAACCGAAAAACAAAATCAAAATTGGTTGTTTTCGCCTTAATAATTAGCCGAAAACATAACGTATGCCGGGGCATCTTTGGTTTTACGTCCTCCCCGCCCGTCGCCGCTCATTGAGGCGGGCCGAAAAACGGGAAACTGGCTTCGCAGGATATATGGTAAAACCAACCTGCAAAAGGAGTTGAAGATGTTGGTCCTAAGCAGACAGAGAGATGAATCCATTATGATTGGCGACGATGTTGAAGTAACCATTGTCGATGTACGCGGCGATAAAGTCCGGCTCGGCATTACCGCGCCAAGGAGCATACCCGTGCATCGAAGAGAGGTGTACGAGGCGATTCAACGCGAAAAGGAGCAAAAGGCCAACCATAGTGAACAGTAAACAGCAGCCGCCGGTCAGTTTGAGTAATTTTCCCTTCTCGGCCTGTTCTCGCCTGCCGTACGAACAGGCCGATTTCTCTGCGCCGAAGGCGCCGGGGTATATGGCTGCGGAGTAAACCCTGCCGTTAAGAGTAAAGCTGTTTGCAAACACGACGTTTGACTGCGTGCGTTTTAGCGCAGCGGAAATTTCACGCACAATTCTTTCACCCGTGCCCTGATTCGTTCGGCCGGCGTCGCCTCTATCGTGTATCCGCTGCGGCCTGCCGGCTCGGCTGCCCTCAAAACCTCATCCGCCATCGCCGAAATTTCGTCAATCTCATCGGCGCCCATACCGTTTCGCGTAACGATGGGTGTCCCCAACCGGATGCCGCCGGTCTCGCCGGCGCTGCGCTCATCGTAAGGCAGCGGGCATTTATCAACCACAATCCCGCACCGCTCCAAACACCGCTGCGCCGCTGCGCCGGAGAAATCGGCCCGCCGGCTCGACACGTTAACCAGCACTATATGATTGTCGGTGCCGCCGGTCAGCACGTCGTATCCCGCATCTATCAAATCGCCGGCCAAGCGTTTCGCATTCTCAATTACTCGAAACTGCCTGGCTCTGTATTCATCCGACAACGCCTCCCTGAAGAAAACCGCCTTGGCTGCGATGTTATTCAGATATGGCGTTCCCTGCAGACCCGGAAACGTCGCTTTTTCAATGTGCCGCCACAGCGGCATACTCTTGCCGTGTGCCGTGACGCTTCTGTCAAAATCCTTACCCATCAGAATAAGCCCGCCTCTCGGCCCGCCCGGCTTATACGTGCTGGTCGTCGTTACGTGGGCGCTGCCAATCGGCGAGGCGTGTGCACCGGCAATCACCAGCGCCGACAAATGCGATATGTCCGCTAAAAGATACGCCCCGGCATCGTCCGCTATCCGCCTGAACCGCTCGAAATCTATCGCCCTGCTGTAGGCGCTCGCCCCGCAGATAATCAGCCTCGGACCGAACTTTTCCGACTCCTCCGCAATCCTGTCGTAGTCCAGCACCAAACTGTTCCTATCGACGTAATAGTGCCGCACGTTATAGAACCTTCGCGTCAGCGAATCCTCCGAGCCGTGCGAGTAGTGCCCGCCGCACTCGACTCCCATACTCAGTATCTTCTCGCCCGGCTCTAACAAAGCGTTTATCACAATCTGGTTCGCCGTCGTCCCCGAGTGCGGCTGAACGTTCGCATAACCGGCCCCGAAAACGCTCTTCGCCCGTGATACTGCCAGACGCTCTATCTCGTCAACAACCCCGCTGCCACCGTGCATACGACCGCCGGCAAAGCCCTCGCTCGTCTTGTTCTGCAATACCGAACCCAACGCCGCCAAAACCGCACGAGAGCAACGGTTCTCCGCCGCCAAAAGCTGTATCGTACCGCTCAGCCGCTCGTACTCCGCCGTTATCAGCTTGTAAACCTGCCCGTCCGAGTCCTTCAGCGACTCAAATATCCCCTCGTGATACCCCTGTGACGAAAATCCTTCCAATAACGCCTCCGCTGTACGAGAATCCATTCCTGCATATTCTCCCGAATACAATCCGTTTACTCTGTTTAACCCGCCTCTCAACCTGTCCCCCCTCGAACGACTCGCCGCCGCTTACCTCAGGATATAGTTCACAATGTCGTTAAACGTCAGGTAAATAAACAACGCACCAATTAACACCCAGCCAGTGTATGCTATAATCCCCTGCGTCCGCTCACCCAGCGCCGAACCCTTCACCTTCTCAATCAGCAAAAGCACAATCAGCCCGCCGTCAAGTGGCGGCAGGGGAAGAAAATTCACCACCGCTATACACGCGCTTATCAGCCCGAGAAGGTAAACATAGTACACCAACGGCTGGGTCGCAACTACCCGGTAGCTCAGCGTAAGAATCCCGACAGGTCCCATAAGCGTCTTCGGGCTGAGAAGTCCCCGAACCAAATGCATCACCGTAATGTATGTCTGCTCAACGAACATCACCGTCTTCTTGTATCCTATCACAACCGCCTCGACCGGCCCGGCCGCTCGATACAGCCGCTCAACAGTCCCAAATGGAATCGCCTGCACAAGGGCCGACCGAACAGTCACCGAATCACGCCAATTCCCCACCTCAACGCCAACGTCGCCGGCAACCTCACCGCTGAGACGCCAGTCAATCGTTATCCGCTGCCCCTCGTTTAGCCGAACCTGCCGAATCACATCGTAAAAACTCGATACCGCTGCGCCGTCAACCGCCGTTATCCTCGCTCCCCGCGGTATCGCCAACGGCTCGGCGCCGTCCTCTCCCGAAATCGTCTTCGCCACTACCGCATCCTCGCCGTCAAGTGAAACTACAATGCCAATCACAACACGCTCGCTGCCGGCGGGCCGTCTCGGCTCAACCGTAACGCTCAGACGCCGCTCGCTCCCGTTCGCATCCGCCCGAAGCACCTCGACAGAAAGCTCCCTGCCCTCGTACTCCTGCGTAACCTCGCGAAGCTCGCTGTATGTCGGGTCCTCTATTCCCCCGGCGGCCACTATAACGTCACCCGCTTGCAAAGGCATCTTCGCCTGTTCAACTGCTTTTCTTATGCCAATCTTCACAAGCAGTCCCCTCACCCGGCCCATAATCCCGCCCTTAGCCGGCCCGCCTTTGCCGGCCACCGCCTCTATACGCAGACGCGGTACCATCGAGCAGATATGCAGCAAACTCGCCTCCGGCTCGCCGGAACGCCGCTCGGCCTGCAGCAAAACCAGCTTGAGACGCGTATCGAAAAGCTCCTGAACCTCGCCTACCTGCTTCCGCCCGGCTAATACCGTTATATCCGGCGTAAGCGCCTCGCGTACGATTTGCTCGAACTGATGATAACTCTCAACCTCTTTGCCGTTCACCGACCTTATCGTATCGCCGCTGCGAAGACCCGTCGCCTCCTCAAGAGCATTTACATCCGAAACCGGCGCAACCGTCATGCTCAGCTCCGGCGAAATCCCGAAACGCTTCACTTGCTCGCCCCTTGGGGTCTCACCCGCAGGCTGCTCGGCTGCAATCGAGTACTCCTGAACCGAACCGTCTCTGTGCCTCACCGTCATAGCGACCGGCTCGTTCGTATCCGACAACGCCGCAGCTACCGCCACGTTGTAGAAGTCGAGATACTTGTCCTCGCCGCCTATCGCGATTATCTCGTCTCCCGCCTTGAGACCCGCTCGCGCAGCCGGCGAGTCAGGCAACACATCGCCTACAACCGCCGGTACTAATCTTATCCCAATGAGGAAAACCACCATAAAAATTACTATCGCGCTCAGAATATTGAAAGTAACCCCCGCTGCTATCACCGCCATCCGGGCCGCTATCGGCTTGTTCGCGTATGAACGCGGGTCGTCATTGTGCCTGTCAGGGCCTATATCGTCCTGCCCCAACATCTTCACAAAACCACCCAACGGGATAAGGCCAATCCGGTATTCCGTCTCGCCGGCTTTGGCCTTTTTGCCCACCCTAAAACTCAGAAGCCCATCGCCCGAATCATCCCCTTCCTTCGGCAAAATCTCCGGCAAAATCCGAACCCGCCAACCCTGCTCGGTACGCTTGATACCGAACAAAACAGGCGGCATAAAAAGCGAAAACGCCTCCACCTTTATACCCGAAAGCTTCGCTACGATAAAATGGCCGAACTCGTGAATAATTATGACCGCGCCGAAACCAAGAACCACCAGCAGTATATTCCCCCAGACCGCGATGTTCCTGATAACTAAGCTAACCACGCCGACTGAAATAAGACCCAACACTATCAAACGCACAATACTCTTCGATAAGCCCTTCGACTCACTCATAAATCATCTCCAAATCCTTAGCCGCACTCCGCCCCGGCGAAGCTCTCCTCAACTATCCTCACAACCGAGCCGACCCCTTCCCCCTCGCCGCGTATCACATCCCGTGCATATCCCAAATCGAATTCCACCGCCGCCATACTCCTAAATCTTCAACAAGACTTACAGAACGGCAGCAGTATCATCGAAACACACCCCCCCGTCAAGCACATTTGCCCCCCCCTCGTAGCACGGGCATCCTGCCCGTGCCCCTGCCCCCCTGCCCGTGCATCCCTTTGTCATTGCAAAGGAGCTTGCCCCCTTAGGGGCGAAGCGACTGTGGCAATCTCAATCCAATCCCAAATCGCAAATGGCGTCAGCCAGGGATTCTGTTTGAAGGGAGTTTGTTTGGAGGAAAATTTGGGTCCGATTCCGGCGGCGGGTTCTTGAACCAGCTGGGAGCCGGCCAATTCGGGTCTGCTTTAGACAAGTCCTCGAATAATCCCCAACCCCTAAAAATACTTAGCAATTCCGGGGATTCCCACCAAAATCCATAAGCAGATTTATCATCCCAGCCGATTCGCATGGTATATCTTATTTTGGGGGTCTCGAAAAGAAAAAGCCCGCTATCTATTCTTTCGCCAGTGCGTCTTTTTTTGAATCGCCCTATATCGTATTCTGTATGGTTTGCATCCTTAATACATCTTTTGATTACTTCGACCTTGACAGAGTCATTAACA
>CAZPDW010000007.1:0-29322 GCA_964585535.1 uncultured Pirellulales bacterium | reverse complement strand
AGAAAATCGGAAGCTGCGGCGAGTTAAGCGAGTGGGTTGAGGGCCGGACGTGGCGATTAGAGGTGGACGACCGGCTGGATTTGCTCAAACGCTGGGTGCGTGGAAAAGATGTCGATAGCGAAAAGCTCGGCTCCGCCGAGTACAGGGCAAAAAAACAATTTATGGCCGAGTTTGTAAAGCTGCTGCACGAGGTCGGCGCCTGCGAGTTCGGGCGGCAATACGAATGGTCAACGTGCAAGAGCCAGCCGAACTGCCTTAAAAGAAAAACCGACGACGCCGACGCCACAGCGGGCCTGGTCGCAGTCGATTTCAGAGCCGGTCTTGCGCTCCTGCCGTTTTTGCCGATGAGCCCGGGCGATTTTGCGCTAATAGTAAAAGGTATCGCCCGCGGCTCGCTCGTCCAGTTCGACAGGGGCGACCTCGCAAAGCTCGAGGCGTTTGTGCAGGCGCACGGGGCTGAGTTCGCCGATATGCAGTCGATGCTCGACAAGCTCAAAGACGCTGAGCGGATATATCGCAGCTCAATTCCGGATATAACCCACAATCATATTCGGTTGTTTTACAGCGGCCGGCTTTGGTCAACGATGCTCTCCTCGGCCGTCACCGGGTGGCGTATTCGCAACCTTACCGACGACAACTGGAGTAGGAAATTCACCGGCAGCAAGACCCTGACTCTGCTCTTTTGCATCCTCGGTATTTTGCCGTTTCTCGGCAAAGTTCTCCGCCGCACCTGGGCAAGACCCGACTGGCGAAAACACTACGCATCAATCCTGACAAGCTTCGATTATCTGAAGCACAGCATAAGGGGCCGCGTCACCGAAAAGGCCATCGGCTGGCACAGGGCCGGGCGGGTGAACGCCTGGCGGGCAACCAAACTTGCCGATAATCCCTGGCGCTATTTCTGCCATCTGCCCTTAACCGTACTGCCCGCATCGGTGCACAGGTTTCTTACCGACAGGCGGTTCCGAAAAGAAAAACTGCACTACATTTTCGTTCGCCCCGTCAGATTGTATTTCAATGTCGCTCTGCGTGAGCAGTGGCTTCGTGATATGATTGCCGAAGGGCAAAACAAGCAGATGCTCAGTGACGAGGACGCCAGCGTTATTATCTCCCGGCTGAACGAGCCGTTCATACAGAAGTACCTGATATGCCTTGTTGTGCATCTGTTGACACTGCCGGTAACGCAGATAGTTTCGGTGATAATTGCCGTTATTTATGTACTGACACATCCTGAAATGCCGCGCGCCCAGGCGTGGGGGATAGGGGCGGGGATAATCGCTCTTTTTCAGGTCGTCCCGGTTTCGCCCGGCTCGCTTGTTCGCGGGCTGTACGTGGTCTATTTGGTCGTCTCCGAGCGCAATTTCAAAGACTACAACATAGCCGTCTTTCTCGGTTTCTTCAAATACATCGGTTATCTCGCTTTCCCGATTCAGATGACCTATCGATACCCGGTCCTGGCAAGATTTATGGCGGCTCACTGGGCGACCGAGGCGGCGCATATCGTCCCCGTTTTCGGCGAACGAGGCGCCCTGTTAGAGCACTGGGTATTCCGGCTGTTCTACAACCGGCCGCTGACGATACGCCGTCGGATGCGAAGGCGGGCGGAAGTTCGAGCGTTACAGAAACCCAGGTACTTCCATGTCGGTCTGTGTGCGGCAGCGGCGGCGACGGCCCTCGGAGCCGTCGATTACGCTTACCTCGAACGGCTTGGAAATCTGCCCGGCTTAAAAGACATCTGG
Organism: uncultured Pirellulales bacterium; assembly: GCA_964585535.1. Taxonomy (GTDB): domain Bacteria; phylum Planctomycetota; class Phycisphaerae; order Sedimentisphaerales; family Anaerobacaceae; genus JAUVYV01. The sequence goes on along the minus strand of CAZPDW010000007.1, from coordinate 27,583 downwards.
CCCGCTGCGCTGCTCGTGCCGCTTGTGTGCGGCTGCGCGGTCACTCTGGGCTGCGGCGGGGCGGCCCTGGGCAAACGGATTATAGCGGCCGGGGCATCTGGAATCATACTCGCCCTGCTCTATACAGCCGTCTCTTTCTGGCTGGCTCAGCCGGCCTGCGCCGCTGACGTCATAGGGGCCTTTGCCTGGCGTGTATTCGTCTTTGCCGTCCTGGCAACCCTCGCGGCAGTGGTCGCAGAGCTGGCCCTGCCGGACCCCGACCTCCAAAAACCCGGTCCCTGAACCATGCCATCCACAGGCCAAATCTCCCGCTTAAACAGAAAAAATCCTTCCGCTCGAATTTTTACATCTTTTCACGAGCATTAGGCCTTGTCAAAAGCCGGCGATTATGAGATAATCCGCCGGACTAAACTTTTTTCGGAGTGAAGTATAATATGTCAAACAGCTTCAGTTCTCTTTGCGATGATTTTTATCTGGATATGTACGTCAATACCGAGTTGTCGCTGCCGACGCAGCGCGATACCATCCTGGCTTTTTTCGAGCGCATCCAGAGACAATTCCCTTCGATGGGCAATTTCTACGTAGGCGAGAACAACGAGTATTGTCTGGAGCAGCAGAAGAGCAGCGGCCGCTATCGATGGCTCACTCTCGAGTCTGACCGCATCGGCTCGGGGGTGGTGAACCCCTCGTCTTTCGAGGATGCGTACGTTCAGCACCGGTTAGTGCTCGAGCTTATTCCCTATATGCTCAGTGTCAGTCATCTTGATATTGATTCGCTGGATGTTACCTTTGCGATGGATTTCGACTGCACTGTCAGCCACGACGAGGTAATAGCCGAGGCGCTCGGACCGGGGGGCTTCAACTGCCTTCTGGATTTGCCCAGCGGCAGGGCGATTGACTACTCGCCGTCAATCGTGGTTGCGCTGTCCGAGGACAATCGCACTCAGGGGCGGGTGAGCATAGAATCGAGAACGAGCATTTACGACCCGTCCAGGCAGAGGCGGAACACCGATGACGCGATAGGGCTGGCCTTTACTGTTCGTCAGTACCCCTCGAGCGAGCATAAGTTCGATTCGTTGAAGTCGTTCGAGAACCAGTGCAACTGGGCCGAGATGCTTTGCAGCGAGAATATAATTCCGGGGCTCGTCAAGCCCCTCATTAACGTTATCGCACAGAAAAGAGTGATATAAACGCCGGCAAAGGAATTCAATGATTATCGAGGCGCCCTTCAGTAAACACAGAAAGAACACATACATAATCTGGATGGTTGTTCTTGCTGCCTTCGCCGGTTACTGTGTATATGATGGCTATTTCAATGAGAAGTTCATACAAAGGCACAGCGATGCCGACGGTAAAGCCGACAGTACGCTGCTGTTCAACCGCAAGTCGCCGCCGTTTCTGGTCGCTGCCGCCGTGCTGCTGGGCGGCTATCTTTTAGTGGTAAAGAATAGAAAAATCACAGCCGAAGAAAGCGAGCTGGTCATTAATAACAGGAGAAAAATTACCTACGATTCCATACAGAAGATAGATAAGACGTATTTTGATTCGAAGGGGCATTTCACCGTCACATACAAAAACGACAACGGCAGTGAGGTCGAGGTTAAGTTCAGTGACAGAACGTACGACAACTTAGGGGCGATTCTTGAACATCTTGTGGCAAAAATCAGTTGAAAGCACGGCAGATAATGTCTAAACTCACCGCCCCCGATTTACTATTTTCAATTTAATATTGACTATTGCTGACCGAGCGACGTCAAATAGTAAATATTAGGTTTTTTAATTCGGCGGTGATTTTCTTCTCGGCTTTGGTAGAGGTAACCTAAATGAATTGCTGTGTTGTGGGATTGCAGTGGGGCGATGAAGGCAAGGGTAAGGTTGTCGATATTCTCGCCGAAGACAGCGATATTGTCGTCCGGTACGGCGGCGGAGCGAACGCCGGTCATACGGTGGTGGTTGGTGACAGCCGGTTCGCCCTGCACCTTTTGCCCAGCGGCTCGGTTCGGCCCGACACCGTTTGTGTGATTACAAACGCCGTTGTCGTGGACCCGGAGACCTTAATCGCCGAGATTGCCGGTCTTGCCGAGAAGGGGATTTCGCTCAGGGGCCGGCTGTGGGTCAGTGAGAACGCCCATATCGTTATGAGTTATCACAAGCAGGAAGACCGTCTGCGGGAAGAATCGTTAGGCAAAAACAAGATTGGCACTACCATCAGGGGAATCGGGCCCTGCTATTCGGACAAGCTCGGCAGAAGTTATGCCCTTCGCATGGGCGATTTAAGAGATTTGGACTCTCTCAGGGACAAGCTCAAGGCCATAGCGGAGTACAAGAGCAAGGTCTTTAGCGCTGTTTACGGGGCCGAGCCGGTGGATGCCGATGCGCTTTTCGAATCGTGCAGCAGTTTTGCCGACAAGCTGCTTGGCTTTATAACCGATACGACCGAGCTTCTTCACCGCCAAATTGCCGCCGGCAAATCCGTTCTTTTCGAGGGCGCCCAGGGGACACTGCTTGATATCGACCACGGGACGTTTCCTTTTGTAACAAGCTCCAACTCAAGCTCGCTCGGTATGCCCGCCGGCTCCGGCGTCCCGGCAAAATTAGTCGATAAATTTATCGGTGTGGCCAAGGTATATACCACCAGGGTCGGCTCGGGCCCGCTGCCCACCGAGCAGAATAACGAGACGGGCCAATATATTCGCGACCGCGGCAACGAGTACGGCACCACGACCGGCAGGCCCCGCAGGTGCGGCTGGTTCGACGCCGTGGCGGTAGCGTACTCGGCGGCTATAGGCGGGATTGACTCGGTGGCGCTAATGCACCTCGATACGATGTCGGGCATGGATGAGTTGAAGGTCTGCAGGGCATACGAAATAGACGGCACAGAGACTGCGTTCTTCACCGCCAACAATGCGAAGCTTTCGCGGGCGAGGTGTGTCTATGAGAGCGCCGACGGCTGGGACGAGGACATCAGCGGCGTCGGCAGCTTTGACGATTTACCCCAAAACGCAAAAAATTACGTGGCCCTGCTGGAGCGGCTTATCGGCAGGCCGATTACAATCATCGGTGTAGGCCCGAAGCGCAGCCAGACGATATTCAGGTGATTTCAAGTGGATAAGTTGCAGATTCCAGGAGAAGATAAGCTGAAAAGAACCGCCGAGCGCCTCGGCATAGCCGTTGCGGACATACCCCGGCATATCGCAATAATTATGGACGGCAACGGCCGGTGGGCGCAGAGAAAAGGGCTGCCCAGGTCGATGGGTCATCGCCAGGGCGGAAAGACCGTCGAAAAAATAGCCCTGGCCTGCGTCGATTTAGGCATCGAGTCCCTGACCATCTATTCATTCAGCATAGAAAACTGGAAAAGGCCGAGGTCCGAAGTTAATTCTTTGATGCACCTTTATACCGAATATCTGGTCAAGATTCGACCTACGCTGACGAGCAATAACGTCCGCCTGGTTCATTTGGGCCGGCTGGCAAAGCTGCCTTCTTCCGTCAGGGCCGAGCTGGGGCAGACTATGAAGCTGACGGCGAAGAATACGGGGATGATTCTGGCCCTTGCGCTTAACTACGGAGGAAGAGTCGAGATTATCGACGCGACAAAAAAGATTGCGAAAGAATACAGGACAGGCCGACTGCGGCTGAAAGACATCGACGAAAAGTGCATCAGCAGCCATTTGTACACCGCTGCTCTGCCGGACCCTGACCTGTTGATCAGAACCGCAAACGAAATGAGAGTGAGCAACTTTCTGCTCTGGCAGATTTCCTACAGCGAGTTCTACGTTACCAGGACACTCTGGCCCGACTTTAAGAAGTCGGATTTGGAAAGAGCGATTCTGGCATACGCAAGACGGACTCGTCGTTTCGGGCAAGTGAAAGACGCGTCCGGCGGAAACCGGCAAGAGCGTTCTTGAGACGTCCCTGCCGAGCGGGCGAGCGATTCGTTTCGGGATGCAGAGAACCGATGCTTAAGCAAAGACTGATTTCTGGCACGCTGATGACAGCTTTTTTTGTCGGGCTTGTAGTTTTCGACGGCTGGCTGGACGGCTCGACAACCGCCCCGCCGGGCAGCGGCAGCGGGCCAAAGGCGACGCTGTTCGCCGTCTTCGTTGCTTTGATGATACCTGCCGGTCAGTACGAGCTGTCGAAACTTGCCGCCGGCAAGGCGGTCAAGCTGCTGCTGCCCGTTTCGATTGGCTCGTCAATTCTGTTGGCCACAAGCTGGTACTGGCTGCGGATTCTGCCGGTGTCCCCGCTGCTCTGGCTGAGCTTTGTTCCGGCATTTTCGCTGCTGGCGATGTTTCTTTATCAGGCGGTCCGCTACGGCACCGACGGCGTGCTGGCCAACTGCGGGGCAAGCTGTTTTTCCATTCTGTATCTGGGCCTGCTGAGCGCATTTGTCGTGGGCATTCGAGTCGATTTCGGCCCCTGGGTGCTGCTGATGTTCGTTTTTGTCGTAAAATCCGCCGACATAGGGGCTTACGCAATCGGCAAATGTTTCGGAAAACATAAGTTCTCCCCCCGTATCAGTCCCGGCAAGACCTGGGAGGGGATGGCCGGAGCCATCGCTGCGGCGGCGCTTGTTGCTGTTTGCTTTGCACTGAGTTGTGGTATAATGGCGTGGTGGCCGGCCGTGGCGTTTGGCGTTTGTTTTGCCTTCGTTGGGCAGCTTGGAGACCTGGCTGAGTCGCTGATAAAACGCGACGCCGAACAAAAGGACGCCTCAAACAGCGTCCCCGGTTTTGGCGGGATACTGGATGTGGCTGATTCGCTGCTGGTGGCCTCGCCGTTTGCGTACCTGTTCTTTTATTATTATCTGTGACAGGGGTAAATTTGGAAGTTAAGGTTCAATTAGGTTCGTCCGGCACCCGGCTCGAGCTGTTTGGCCCCGCCGACAGTCACCTTCGGCGCGTGCGTAAATGCCTCGATGTCAGGATAGCCGCCAGGGACGATTATCTGGTAATCAGCGGTAAGGCCGAGAACGTCAACTCGGCTGCCGATGTGATTGGCCGGATGCAAAAGCGGCTGATTAGACGCGGCTCGCTTACACTAAACGACGTCGAAACGTTTCTTGCCCGGGCGGACAGCCCGCCGGTGGCGCAAAGCAGCCGGGCGATTACCGTGTATTCGCAGAAGAAGGTCATCGAGCCGAGCACAAAGGGACAGCTCAGGTATATCGAGGCGATGCTTGCCAACGACCTTACCTTCTGTACAGGGCCCGCCGGCACCGGAAAGACATACCTGGCGGTTGCAATTGCGGTATCGATGTTAAAGAAGAAGCAGATACGGAGGATAGTTCTTGCGCGTCCGGCGGTCGAGGCCGGCGAGAAGCTCGGATTTCTGCCCGGCGACGTACAGGCAAAAGTAAATCCTTACCTTCGCCCGCTCTTTGACGCCCTGGAGGATATGATGGATTTCGGCCAGATGAAGAAGTTCGTGGAGCTGGATGTCATTGAAATCATACCGCTCGCCTTTATGCGGGGCCGAACACTCAACGACGCCGTGATTATCTGCGACGAGGCGCAGAACGCCTCCGGGCTTCAGATGCTGATGGTTCTCACAAGATTAGGGCACGGCTCAAAAATGATAATAACCGGTGACATAACACAGATTGACCTTCAACCGGGCCAAAGGAGCGGGATGGTCGATGCGATTGAAAGACTGCGGCGCATCAGGGGGATTGGTGTTGCGAAGCTGACCCGCAGGGATATTGTGCGGCACCGGCTCGTCCAGAATATCGTCAGGGCCTACCGAAGCCGCAGGGCCGGCAGCGGAAAAAAGGATTCGTAATGAAGTTTTTTGAGAGTTTCAGTTTTTTTCTCGTGGTTTAAGCGGCAGGACGGATAAATGCCTTTATTCAAGAAAGCAAGCCCGAGACGAAGCCGGGTCAGAAAGGACATGACCGCCGAACGGCTCGGCCGGGTGGCCAATTTTGCCACTATGGACATTGTTCTGTCCGGCTTTGTGCTTCTGCTCTTTGCCGCTTTCACCGTTGCGGTTCTCTCTTTCGAGGCGATGCAGCGGGCCCAATATATCAGTCTGATACCCACTGCCGTTGTGGTTTCGCTGATTTGCCTCGCCGGGGGCCTGTACATTCATCGGTATCAGCGGCGCATCGTAACAAACCGCACAAGGGCCTTGGCGCTTGCGGGCCTTTTTGCTGTGATGCTCACAATAACAAAAATCGGCGCGCTGTTGAGCCGTTATCCCGTCCTCGCCACCGGTACAGCCGTGGCAACCGCCATTATTCTTGCCATCGCATACGACCAGCGTTTTGCCATCGGGATGAGCTTGTTCTATTGCATACTCGCCTACCTGGCCTCCGGACAAACGGCAAGTATGAACCTGTTTTTGATAATGGCCTCGGGTTCGTTTGTGTGCTGCTTCTCACTGGGCGAGGTACGCACCTGGACGAAGCTGCTTGAAGTTGGCGCCGTCGCGGCGCTCGTTGTTCTCATTATGGCGTCGGCCCTGGGTATTCTGTCCGAGCGTTCCGTTACTTTCGGTCTTTTCCTGCCTGCCGGACTTCACGCAGGCGTCACGGTCCTCGTCGGTATCGTCGCACAGGGGTTACTGCCGCTGATAGAGAAAGCGTGCCGGGTGGCGACGAGTATGACGTTGGTGAACTACACGTTTGCAAGTCAGCCCCTGCTGAAACGGCTTGCCACCGAAGCCCCCGGGACATACAGCCACAGCTTGCAGGTAAGCTCTATTGCCGAAGCCGCCGCCGAGGCTATAGGTCGTAACGGCCTTCTCTGCCGGGTCGGCGCACTTTACCACGATATAGGCAAAGTCAATAAGCCCGACTATTTTGTCGAGAATGAGTTTGGCTCTGCCAGCCGGCACAAAGAGTTGTCGCCGGCGATGAGTCAGTTAGTGATTGTCGGCCACGTCAAAGACGGTATCGAGATGGCCAGAGAGTACAAGCTGCCGGTCGTGCTTCGGCAATTCATTGGAACTCACCACGGCACGACTTTAGTCGAGTACTTCTACAACGAGGCAAAGAAACAGCACGGCAGGAAGGGCTCTTCGGCTTGCCAGGCGCCTTCTGAAAATGAGTATTGCTATCCGGGCCCCAAGCCCCGGGCGAAAGAGGCGGCGATTGTTATGTTGGCCGACGCAGTCGAAAGCGCCACCCGTACTCTCACCGAGCCAACCCCGGCAAAGATAGAGACACTCGTGCACAACATCGCAATGAAACGTTTGCAGGACGGTCAGTTCGACGAGAGCGACCTCACTCTGCGAGAGTTAAGTCAAATTGAGGCCGCTATGGTGAAGTCCCTTGCCGCCCAGTATCATGGTCGCATAGCATATCCGAAAGCTCCGGAAATAACCGAGCAGACCAAGGCCGATGAAGGCCGGACTACCTGAGCAGTGCAGCAGATGCGTGATATCGTTGTTCATTTTACGCAGCAGTTCGAGAAAGGCAGGTGCCACTTGCCCCGGCTGCGGGCTTTGATTAAGTCGGTCTGCCGGCAGTTCGGGCTCTCGAAGGCGGCGGTCGGCGTAACCTTTGTCAACAACGACCAGATTCGCAGCTTGAATAAAAAATTTCTGAACAAAAATTCCGTAACAGACTGCCTGAGTTTCGACCTTTCCGATGAAGGTGCCGCCGAAAGGTCGTTCGAGCTGATAGTCAATGTGCAGAAGGCGGCAAGCCAGGCGAAGAGGCGGGGTCATTCCGACGAGGCGGAACTGGCGCTCTACGTAACGCACTGCCTTTTGCACAACCTCGGCTTCGATGACTCGACAGACGAAAATGCCGCCAGGATGCACAGTACCGAGGATAAAATTTTACTAAAGCATGGCTTTGGTGTTGTATATAATAAGGGCAACTGAGTGGTCTGACTCAGGTTTGCCTGCTAAAAGGCCGTTACGCTGAGGCCACGGTTTCAGAGTTTGAGAGGACTGTTTGTGGGATACATTGACTGGACGGTGCTGCTTGTTTGCTTGCTGGCCGGAGGTACTTTGTTTTTCTCCGTTAATGCCTTTGCGCTGAGGATATTCTCGCGCACCAAGCTGCTGCAGGTGTTGAAAGCAGCCGGCGGGCAGGCGGATGCCGAGGCGCTCGCGGACAAAATCGCCGACAACGCCGAGAAGCTTTTCCTGACCTGCTCACTGGCTCTGCTGCTGTGCAATATAGGCATATTGCTGCTGCTGTTCGCCTTGTTCGCCGGTCTGCATAAAGCAGGGCTTTCGGCTGATGATTACGTTCTGACGTTTGTGATTACAGCGGTGGTGTTTTCCATATTCGGCGTTGCCGTTCCGCTCGCCTGGGCCAAGTATGCAGGTGAAAAAGTTATCGCCCGCACATACGGGCTGCTGCTGTTCTGTGCCGCGCTGTGCAGTCCGGCTCTTTACCTCTGCGGATTTATTGACGGCCTTGTTCGCCGGCTTGCAGGTGTGGCCCAAACAACACCCGACCAGAAGCAGGAAGAATTCCTCGACGGCCTCGAGCAGCAGAGAATGGAGGGCGTCGTTGACGAAGAAGAGCAGGAGATGATAGAAAACGTCCTCGAGCTGACCGACAGCACCGCCGACGAAATTATGACCCCGCGAACCGATATTGTCGCCGTCGAAGTGAACTCGGATTTACAAACTGTTGTCGGGACCATCAACGAGGCCGGGCATACCCGCGTGCCTGTTTACGAAGAGAATATTGACAACATAATCGGATTCGTCTATGCCAAGGACCTGCTCTCCGAAATCGGCAGAGACGCCGGAAATTTCAAACTGCGGGACAAGCTGCGGCCCGCCTTTTTTGTACCCGAGACAAAGCCGCTCAGAACGCTGCTGCACGAATTTCAGAACCGCAAACTCCACATTGCCGTTGTCCTGGACGAGTACGGCGGCACGGCGGGCATCGTGACGCTCGAGGATATTCTCGAAGAGCTTGTCGGCGAAATAACAGACGAATACGAAGAAATCGCACCCAAATCCATAAAGAAAATCGACGCCGAGACCGTTGAAGTCGATGCCAGGATGTATGTCAACGACCTTAACGATGAGCTTGAGCTGAACCTGCCCGAAGACGAGGATTATGATACCGTAGGCGGTTTCATCTTCTCGCATCTCGGGTATATTCCGAAAGCCGGCACGACCTTCGACTACAAGAACCTGCACCTCACCGTCACGTCCGCCGAGCCGAGAAGGGTGCGAAGCATAAGAATCCGCAGGAGCTCCGGGGAAAATGCTGACCACAGATGACGCCGTCTGCATACGTGCAATAGATTATTCCGAAACTTCTCAGATAGCAACCTTCTTTACCAGAAATACCGGTAAAATCGGCGCGATTGCAAAGGGTTCGAAACGGCCGAAGTCGGCGTTTGACGGCCCCATCGAAATCTTCGCTCACGGCCGTCTCGTGTTCTCCGGCTCGAACAGGCAGGGCCTTGCCACGCTCACCGAGTTTCAGCAGCAGCCGGGCTTTTCAAACCTGCCCAAAGACCTTTTTGTCCTCAACTGCTGCCTTTTCGCCGCCGAGCTGGTCAATCTTCTCACCGGCGATTATGACGCCCATCCCGGCCTGTTCGATAACTTTCTCGAATTCCTGCAAAACGCCGACCAACTGCGCCCCTCTGCCGACCTGCACCGGGACATACTGGCGCTGCTGATACGCTTTCAGCTTGATCTGCTGAGACAAATCGGCCTTAGCCCCGTCCTGAATGCCTGCGTAAACTGCAAAACACGCCTTACTGCCAACTGGCCTCGCTGCTACTTCAGCAGCGCCGCCAACGGCCTTGTCTGCAGGGACTGCGAAGCCGCCCTGCCCGACAGGATAGAACTCAGCAAAGCGGTCGCAAATTCTCTTTGCAGCCCTGAACACCTCGCCGGCTCATCCAAGAAAACACTCGACGAAACCGAAAAACTCCTGACACAATACTTCACACACATCCTGAACCGCCCCCCCAAAATGGCAAAATACATCCTTAGCACCTGATTTTTTTGTCTGCAGTGGAAAATTAGCTGGCTTTGCAGGTTCAATCAGCAATGCTGTTGCATGTTTGGGATTTCACAGTTATAATGTGCGCAACTTTGAGTTCGCCGGATTTACCTGTTGTGTAAAATCTGTTCTCACAAGAGCTTATGTGCAATGGGAAAAAGTCTCAACATCAATGAATAGTCTTGACGATGTATTCTGTATCATGTTCTTTATCACCAACAAGCTCTTACACGCAAGAATAGAAACGTCATTTTGTAGAAGTGAGGAGTAAAGTGGATAAGGGTTATATACTACTAAAACTTGTGCTGGATAGAATTGGACTTGGCAGTCTGGAGATAGATAATTTCGCTTCGCGGAAAATCTTACAGAAGAAAATCTACCTTCTCCAGCTTACCGGAATCGACCTGGGGTATCGTTATAACTGGTATCTGTATGGGCCGTATTGCCCGGTTCTTGCTAACGACACGTTTACCCTCAGAGACGAAATCAAATATGATAATGAGTTCAGCAATTATGAGCTGAATTCCAGGACCAGCAACAAGCTTGCTACACTGCAGAAGATTGTGGATTTACCCGATGACCCGGAAACAAACGAACCTGAGTGGATCGAGCTGCTGGCTTCACTGCACTACCTCAAGCACATCGCGTATTGGACGAGAAAGGATAACCCGCAATTTGATGAGGTCTTCAGCAAGCTCGCCCAATCAAAACCACACTTTTCGGACAGGAAAGAACTGGCTAGGCTTGCATGGAGAAGACTCGAAAGTGTCGGACTCGTGAAGGAGAAAACGCTGGGATAGGTCTGCCAGACAAGCGTTATGAAAGAGGATTTCCGACACAAAATAATCATCGACCCCGTTCACGGTGACATCGGTCTAAGTAAATTAGAAACCGAACTTATTGACACTGCCACTTTCCAACGACTCAGAAGGATTAAGCAACTTGGTCTGGCGTATATGGTGTATCCCAGTGCCAGACACAGCCGTTTTGAGCACTCCATAGGTGTTATGCACATAATGAGCCGCATCCTTGAATCCCTCCGCAGTAAAAGTGAAGATACTATACCTGAAGACCATTTCCGAAAACTCCGCATAGCAGCATTACTACACGATATCGGACATTATCCCTATTCGCACTTGATGGAGAAAATTGACTGGGACTCGGCGCAAAAGTACATAACAAAGAAGGGTGAAAGTAAGAGCGAGACAATCGTAAGTCCCGAGAAGTATCCAACGCATGAGAAACTGGGAGAGATTGTAATAACAGAACGCAAAAACATTAAAGAAAAGCTGGAACAAAACGACATTGACCCCAAAGACATAGCAGCTCTCATTAAAGGCCAACATCAAGAAATCCCAAATCTGCTCAATGCGAGCTTGGATGTGGACCGGCTGGATTATCTCGTCCGCGATTCTCTTAATACAGGCCTGCCCTATGGAAGGGTGGACCTCGACTACATCGTGAACAATCTTGAGTTAACTGATGAAAATGAGATAGTCGTCCGTGCAAAGGCAAGGAGTTCAATTGAGCATATGCTGATGGGCCGCTATTTCATGTTCAACACCGTTTACATGCACAAAACCGTGTTCGCTTTCGAGGAGATTATCAGGAAAATTGTTCTGATACTATGGAAGAAAAGCAAGATTTATAAATCCGGCAAGGACGTCGAGGAAATGGTTCGGGCTGATTCCGATGAGTTTCTGGCCTTCCACGACGGATATTTGGACGAACTCATTGACAAATACGCAAATGACGAGGAGGACAAGAACCTTGCTGCCTTATGCAAGGCGGTAAAACTACGTAGCCCTGCAAAACTTGTTTATGAAATTTCAGAACTTACACAGGACGATGATAATCCCAGTGAGAAATATACTGTCTTGAGGACACAATGGGACACTAAAGGGCCAGAGTTTGCAAAAAACGTAGCAATATCCAAAGAGAATTTGATTTTTCGGGATATTAAGGGCCCTGAGTTTGAAAAATTACATCCGTTTATGAGCTTGGCCGAGGCCCAAGAGCTCAAAGAGAGCAACGGGCCGGGACTTGGAGAGTTGGTGAAGATAAAGAAGAGATCGGGTGAAATAACGAATTTACTCGAGGATAAAAGCAGTGTCTTGCACTATATGAGCCGTTTGAAACCAAGACTATGCCGTGTATATGTCCTTGGGATAGACGACACAAAGGCGGAGCAACTCAGAAAAAGAATCGAAGAGTGGTTGCAACAAGAGACCTCATCTTAGCTGATGTTCATTGCCCGCTTTGTCCAAATAGTTCCGGCTGGCCGTTCTGCGACCCTTTTCGCTTGTGCTTTAGGCCTAAGTGCTCGTATGCCTGTTTTGTGACTTCCCTGCCGCGTTTGGTCCGGCGCACAAAGCCGATTTGCAGCAGGTACGGCTCGACCACGTCCTCCAGTGTGTCCCTCTCCTCGCCAAGTGTCGCCGCTATCGCCTCTATACCCGCAGGCCCGCCGTCATATACGTTCACAAGGGCACGCATAAACGCCCTGTCAAGCTCATCCAGGCCAAGCGCATCAATCTGCTCCATCTTGAGCGCACGCTCGACAATCTCCATAGTCAAAACGCCCGACCCCTTCACCTGCGCATAATCGCGCACCCGCTTCAAGAGCCGATTGGCTACACGCGGCGTCCCGCGCGAACGGCCCGCAATCAGCTCTAATGTCCCGGCCTCGCAGCTCAGATTCAGCAGTCCCGCCGACCTGCCCACTATCTGCGTAAGCTCCTCGGCGCCGTAGAACTCCAGATGATACAACAGCCCGAACCGGCTGCGAAGCGGCGCACTGAGCAGGCCCGCCCGCGTCGTTGCGCCAATCAGTGTAAATCGCTTCAGCGGAAAGTTTATCGTCTTTGCGTGCAGACCGCTATCGACCGTAAAATCAACCTTGAAATCCTCCATCGCCGGATAAATAAACTCCTCCACCGGCGTGCTCAGCCGGTGAACCTCGTCGATAAACAGTATGTCGCCCGTGCCCACATTGCTCAGCAGCCCCATCACGTCACCCTGCTTTGTAAGGGCCGGGCCGGAGGTGCTGCGAATGTTCACACCCATCTCGTTGGCCACTACGTTCGCAAACGTCGTCTTGCCCAGCCCGGGCGGGCCGTAAAAAAGTATATGCTCCAACGGCTCGCCCCGCCCCTTCGCCGCCGTCATCGCTATGAGGAGCTTCTCTATCACCTTCCGCTGACCGACGCACTCGCTCAGATGCCTGGGTCTGAGCGAAACGTTGAAGCTCTCCTCCGCCTCGCTCAGCGACTGCCCGCTTATTACCCTGTCTATCGCCATTATGTTCAGCCGTCAATCCGTGAGCGTTACTCTCTCACACTTCGATTCCCTGTTTCAGCCGATACACAAGCGGCACCAGCTCCTCGGCACTCTTCACGTCCGGATGTTTCTTGCTCGCAAGCCCAATCAGCTCCATCGCCTCGTTTCTCTTCTCGCCCCAGGCGATAAGAATCTCAAGCGTCTCCGCCTGGTATGGCTTGAATTCAACCGCCGCCCGCGCCGGCCCTGCCCCGATTGCAAAGTCGCCCACCTTGCCCTTGAGTTCCGCAATAATCTGCTGCGCCATTCGCTTGCCCACTCCGTCGAGCGCCATTAGCATCTTATCGTCGCCGTTCTCTATCGCCGCCGCTATATTTGCAATCGGCATACTCATCGACCGAAGTGCCTTACGTGTCCCGATTCCCTTAACGCTCGTGAACCGCCTGAAAAAATCTCTCTCGCCGTCGCTTAAAAAGCCCACCATCCTCGGTATAAGATTGCCCCCTCCCGGCGTCCCCTCGTAGTATTCCATTGTGCAAAGTGTAACATCCGAGCCAATTTTGCCCGAAAGCACATTCACGCAGTACCCCGGCAGCAGAACCTCATACCCCACCGCCCCCACCTGCACAAGGGCGCTATCACCCTCAAGCCGAACTAATTTGCCTTCCAGCCGGGCTATCATTTTTGCTTGCCTCAAATTGGCACATTGCTCGTCATCGAATTTGCGCAGCAAAGTGCAACTGCTATCGCATCCGCCACATCGTTCGGCTCCGGCAGTTGCCGCAGGGACAGGATTGTTTGTATCGTCCTCTGCACCTGCTCCTTCGAGGCCCTGCCGTTGCCGGTGATTGCTTTCTTTATCCGCGTCGCCGCAAAGCTCTTCACCTCAATCCCTGCCTCGGCGCAGCTCGCAAGTATAACACCCCTTGCGTGTCCCATCAATATCGCCGTCCGCGGATGCGCATAATGCGAATAAAGCTCTTCCACCGCCACCGTCTCAGGCCCAAACCTCTCGAGCAGCGAGGCCATATCCTGCGCAATCTGGTTTAGTCTCGTCTCTATCGCGCAGTCGCCCGCCGTGCGGAAAACACCCGCCTCGATTAGCGTGTTCTCGGCCATGTCCGCCTTTACGCAGGCGTATCCGCAGACCTGCAAACCGGGGTCAATACCGAGTATTCTCATTTCCTTCTCCAGGTTGTCAGCCCGCCGGCCTTGTCTTCGAGGACGATTCCAAGCTGGTCGAGCCGGTCACGCAGGGCATCGGCTGCCACGAAATCCTTTCGCTCGCGGGCGTTGCTGCGCTGCTCGATAAAGACATTGACCAGCTTTTCCAGAAGTTCCGCATCCGCCCCGCCTGGCTGTGAATACTCATCTCTTACCAGCCCCAACACGTCGCCGCCGAGCCGGCCGAGCATATCGTCAACTTCGCCGAATGTTGCCGCAGCGACCTGTTCGCTTTCGAGCAGACCGTTTGCCAGCCGAACCAGCTCGAAAATCACCGAAAGCGCAATCGAGGTATTCAAATCGTCGTTCATCGCCGACTCGAATTTTCCCTTTAACTGCTCGAGCTGTTTTGTCACCTTCTCGTCCGGCTTAGCTTTCGCCGCAGCCGACGCCCTTTTGCGCACCGCCTTGACCGTCTCGGTAATTCTGTCGTAGCCGCTCTGGGCCGCATAAAGCGCCGCATCCGAAAAATCAATCGGGCTTCGATAATGGCTGTTCAGTATCAATTGCCTGATTGCCAACGGCTCGTAGCGCCTCGTCAGCCGCTCGTGCGCGCCTGAAAACGCCTGTTTGAGAGTGATAAAATTATTCAAGCTCTTACCCATCTTCTGGCCGTTCACCGTCACCATATTGTTGTGCACCCAGTAACGCGCAAACCGGGCATCATTGGCCGCCTCCGACTGCGCAATCTCGCACTCGTGGTGCGGGAACTGATTTTCCAGTCCGCCGCCGTGAATATCAAACGGCTGGCCCAAATACTTCGTGCTCATCACCGAGCATTCCACGTGCCAGCCCGGATAGCCCGGCCCCCAGGGACTCGGCCACTGCATAATGTGCTTCGGCTCGGCCTTTTTCCACAGGGCGAAATCGGCCGGGCTCTTCTTGTCCTGCGAAACATCCACCCTCGCACCGGCCAACATATCCTCGACCTTCCTGCCCGAGAGCTTGCCGTAATCCTTGAACTTCGATATATCGAAATACACCGAGCCGTTCACCTCGTACGCATAGCCCTTCTCCAACAGCTTTTTGACTAACTCTATCTGCTCGATTATATGACCCGACGCCCGCGGGCTGATGTCCGGCCGAACGCAGTTCAGCTTGTCCATATCCTCGAAATAGCTCCGCGTGTAATACTCAGCCAGCGCCATCGGGTGTTTCTTCTCCTTCGCCGCCTCCTTTTCAATCTTGTCCTCGCCCTGGTCCGCATCGTCCGTCAGGTGTCCCACGTCCGTTATGTTCTGCACATAAGTAACATCGTATCCCAAATAACGCAGATACCGCACAAGAACGTCAAAGCTGACATAGCTTTTCGCATGCCCCAAATGGGCATGGCCATATACCGTAGGCCCGCACACGTATATCCCCACCCTGCCCTTTTTCAACGGCTTAAACTCATCCTTCCTCTTCGTCAAACTGTTATGTAACATCAACCCCATCGAAAACCTCTCACTCAATTACATATTCTTTTTTTTAGACACAGATTTACACTGATTTAATTATTAACCAAACACACGACGTTTCACCTCGACGGATTTTCCGAAGTTTATCAGTAAACCCAGGCGGATGCCGGTAGCTTTGAGGTAGTTTACTAATTGCACCTCGCGGGAATCGTTAAGCGAGCCAACCGCTTTCACCTCGACGATAATCTTTCCATCTATGACAAGGTCGGCATCGTATTCACCTACAATTTCACCCTTGTAACCAACCTTCAGAGGAACTTCCGGCGAGCGCTGGATGCCCCGATTCTTCAGTTCTATAGCCATAGCGTTCTTATAAACCTTTTCGAGGAAGCCCTGTCCCAGTTCATTATGAACATCGTAAGCAGCCGCGATAACCTGCTCTGATAAATCGCTATGCTCGTACTTTTTCAGAATCGACCCCAACAATAATCTGTGTGAATCAGCGTTAATCAGTGTCTAAAAACCATTCTCCGACCTGTTCTGTCTTATCGTTATTCGTCCGGTTATCTGACAGTGCGCCAGCCATTCTAAAAAAATATCAGTGTCCATCAATGTTAATTTATCCCCACCGAAGGGGGATCTGTGTCTCAAATCCTTCTTTTAGCTTTTTTTCTCAAAAGCGCTATCGCCGTAGCTGCTATCGCTTCGCCCGAGCCGATTTCGCCGAGCTGTTCGTTCGTTTTTGCCTTGACGTTGACGGACATAAAATCAATGCCTAACAGCCCCGCAATGCGTCGTTTCATCTGCCCCTTGAACGGCTCGAGCCGGGGCTGCTCGGCGTGTATCGTTAAATCGACGTTCACAACCTCCCACTTCTTCTCTTCGAGCAACTCATTCACCACCAAAAGAAAATCCTTGCTGTCTGCATCCTTCCATTTCGCATCCGTATCGGGAAACATCGTCCCTATATCGCCCATACCCGCCGCCCCCAAGATGGCGTCCACAACGGCGTGCAGGCCCACGTCGCCGTCGCTGTGTCCCGCTAAACCAGCCGGGTACGGCACATAGACGCCCGCCAACATCAGCTTTCTCGCCGGCACAACCCTGTGGATGTCGGTGCCGATGCCGACCCTGTATTCGTCCGTCTTTTCGCCTGTCACAGTATGCCCTTTGTGCTGGGGATGTCTTTTCCCGAAATCCTCACCGCCGTGGCCAGTGCCTGCCCGGTCGCCTTGAATATCGACTCCGCTATGTGATGGCTGTTCGTGCCGTAAGGTACGTTCACGTGCAGGTTGAGCTTGCCCGTATTCGAAAAGCTCCGCAGCATCTCCTCGATGCACTCGACATCGAAATCGCCGATTCGTTCCGTCCGGTACTCGGCGTTATAGACGCAGGCGGGCCGGCCCGACAAGTCTATCGAAACATTCGCCAGCGCATCTTCCATCGGAACCGAGCTGTACCCGTATCGCGCTATTCCCTTTTTGTCGGCCAGCGCCTTTGCGAGACATTCGCCAAGGCAAAGCCCGATATCCTCGACCGTATGATGAATATCAACCTCCAGGTCGCCTTTGGCCTTGACGAGCATATCAATCTTGCTGTGCTTGCTCAGGTGTGTGAGCATGTGGTCCAGAAAACCGACCCCGCTGTCAATCTCGTACCTGCCCGCACCGTCCAGATTCAGCTCCACCGTAACATCCGTCTCCTTTGTCTTCCTGTGCACCTTAGCCGAACGCTTTTTCATCCGTCTTTCCTTACTCAAGATAATATCTCCTTTAACGCATCGAGCAGCTTGTCGTCCTGCTCCTTCGTCCCCACGGTTATTCGCAGCTTGTCGTCTAAGCCGGGCTTGTCGAAGAATCTCACGTAGATGTTGCGCCGGGTTAGTTTATCATAAACGTCTTTCGCCTTACAGTTCCTGCATTTTGCCAGGACAAAATTCGCGCAGCTTTCGCCCACATCGAATCCCAGCTTTCCCAATTCCTCGCTCAGCCGACCTCGTTCGGCCCTGACCTTGTTCACATTTGTCCTGAAGTGATTCTGGTCCCTTATCGCCGCCGTCGCCGCCGCGATTGCAATCGCATCGACGTTATAAGAGTCCTTGACCTTCATCAGCCCCGCAATCATCTCCGGCCGGGCGATTGCATATCCGAACCGCAGCCCCGCAAGCGAATATCCCTTGCTCATCGACCGCAGGACGACCACGTTATCGAAATCCCTGACAAGCCCGGCGCAGTCGGTCTGGGCAAAATCCACGTATGCCTCGTCAACCAGCAGCACACCTTTCAATTCGTCCGCTAATGACGCTAACTCCCCGGCCGCTATAAACGTTCCGCTCGGCGCATTCGGATTGCACACAATCGTCAGCGCCGCCCCCGTCTTCGCCAGTTTGGCCGGAAGATTATATTCGTCGTCGAACGGCACCTCTATCGCCCTGCAGTTCTGCACCTTTGCCAGAACAGGATAAAGCGAATACGTCGGCACGGGATACGCACAGGCACGCTTTTTATCACAAAATGCGCTAAAAGCCATCCTCAGCAAATCGTCGCCGCCGTTGCAGCACATAATCCATTCCGGCTCGATGCCGTTCAAATCCGCCGCCGCCCGGCGAAACGCCCCGCCCATCGGGTCCGGGTACCGCCGAAGCTGCTCAGCCGATATACCGGCAATGGCCTTTATCACCTCCGGCGACGGCGGGTAGGGATTTTCATTGGTGTTCAGCTTTACCACGCCGGCAGCGGCCGGCTGAATGCCCGGCTCGTATGGCTTTGCTTTTTCAATGCTCTCACGAAAATAGCCCATATCTGCTCCAATTCTTGGACTTCTCGATTATACGTATCTCCGGCGAGAAATAAAACTTAAAGATTTTGCGATTGTTGCCGATGTCGGTTTTTTTGCTTAGTGATAAAGCCCCAAAATGTTATGATAGTTCTTTTGGGAACCGTGATGAAAGGCCTCGACACACTTAGGAGAATACTGTTTGTTCCTGTTGCCTGCTGTCTCATCCTGGCGCCGCAACCCTCATCCGGCCCGCTAATCTCCGCATCCCTGCCTCAGTCGTAAAACCCGAATTCGTACGCCGCATCAAACATTGCGATAATATTTTCCGCCGGCACGCCGACCTGGATGTTGTGGACATTGTTAAACACATACCCGCCACCGGGCTTGAAGAACTCCAAGTTCTTTCGCACCTGTTCTTTGACCTCACCCGGTGTAGCAAACGGCAGAACGTGCTGTGAATCTATCCCTCCTCCCCAAAACACCAGCTTGTCGGCATATTTTTCTTTCAAAACTTTCGGGTCCATACCTGCCGCACTTATCTGCACCGGGTTGAGAATATCAATCCCGTTATCAATCAAATCCGGTATATATTCCATACATCCGCCGCACGTGTGATACCAAATCTTAGCCGTAGTCAGTGACCTGATGTGCTGCACTAATTTTTTTTGTCTCGGCTTGACGACCGCACGATAAAAATCCGGCGAAAACAATGGCCCATCCTGGCCGGTAAGGTCGTCGCCTATCATTACCACGTCCACAATGCTGCCGACCTGCTTCATAAAGCCGACATAGTAATCCATCCAGAAGCCGGCCATCTTGTCCAGAAGCGCGCCGCAAAACGCCGGGTTTTCTATCATATCCATAAACCACCGTTGAAGCCCCCGCAGATACCAGCAGTACTCATAGACCACTCCGCCTATCCCTGTGGACAAAGCATAAGGCGTTTCTTGCCTGAGCCGCATCGCCTCCTCACGAACACCGCTGAATCGACTTTCATCGGTCCCGTCCGGAAACGGATAGTCGCCAAGTTCATCAATAGTCGCATTAGCCAGCGGATGGTGCGAAATGTCCATATAAAGCTGCTGGTCGTCAGGCATCGACCATACAACGCCGAACTCATCTTTCAAATCGTGCCACAACCTGCCCTTTCTTACATTATGTTCAATCGTACCATCAAAACCGTCGGGCCCGTGTGCACAAACATAGCGAATATCGACATGAAAACGGCTCAGTATTTCTTCACTCGGCCTGGCCAACTGCTGGACGGGGTCGAGGATGGCTATCTGCTCATTCATTCGCAGATACTTCAGAAGCTCCTCATACGCTTTTTTATGTATTCCCGTCTGAAAGCCGCCAAGGTCAATCGGCACCCTGTCCGGCTCATTATGATTCAGCGCCGCCAGAACCCGCTGGCGTGGTGACATCGTCTCTTTGCCCGCCATCGATAATCCTTTCTTCCTGTTCGACCGGCTGCTTCCGCGGTTTCTCCGCCGGGCGCTGTTGACAAACGCCTGCCTAAACACTATACCCCTGATGTCGGCCCGTGCCTGACTGTGGGCTAAAGCATATCAATCCGGACTCAAAGGAGCAACGATATGTCGCAAAAAGGAAAAACTTTCACCCGTTTGTTGTCTTTCTGCGCCGTACTCGGTGTACTTTACATCCCAGGGCCGGCATCAGCCGATGAGCCGCTCCACTGGACCGTTTCTTCGCCGGACAAATCCCTTACGGTCGTCATCGCACAACAGCGGCTCAACAGCCCCTATATGCAACAAAACAACCTCTATTATAAGGTCGAGCTAAACGGCCACCAGGCCCTGCCGTTCGCTCCGCTCGGCTTCGTTATGGGCCCCGACCAGGGCAACTTTGTATCCGACCTGACATTCATCGGCGAGAAAAACTCAACCGTCAACGAAATCTACTCCGTCCTCAGCGGCAAAAAGAAAATCCACCAAAACCACGCAAACCAAAAGACACTCATCTTCAAAAACAACCTCGGCACCGAAATGCACCTCATCTTCCGCGCATACGACGACGGCATCGCCTGGCGCTACCACATCCCCGGCTCAGGCCCCGCACAAATACTAAACGAACGCTCCGCCTTCCGACTGCCCGCCGGCTCGGTGGGCTGGCTGCTCAAATACACCCCCAACTACGAGGGCTACTACGACAAAACAAACGCCGATGATATAACGCCTCGGCAGTTCTGCTTTCCCGCACTGTTCCATACACCGGCGGGTACATGGGTACTCTGCACCGAGGCAGCCGTCTATGGCGACTACGCCGGCTCGCACCTGCTCGGCTCGCTCGCAGCACCGGCTGTTCTCTCGGTAAAAATCCCCCAGCGACTCTCCTGGAAGCTGCCCTGGTCAACACCCTGGCGAGTTGCAATCATCGCCGATACCCTCGCCCCAATCGTCGAATCCGTCATAGTAGAAAACCTCAACCCCGCCTGCGAGCTGAAGGACACGAGCTGGATCGAACCGGGCGTCTCCACCTTCCCCTGGTGGTCCGACCCGATGGTCAACGGCAAACCCGAACGACTCAAACAATTCATCGACTTCGCCGCCGATATGGGCTTCGAATGGCTCGAATTCGACGTCGCCCTCATCGGCGCGAAGAACAACGCAAACAGAAGGTGGATGACCGCCGACTGGGTCGGCGACGTCGTTCGCTATGCCGCCGACAAAGGTGTCAGCGTCTATGGCTGGGACTCGTGGAAAAACCTCGATTCACCAGCGAAAATAGAGGAGCTCTTGTCCCTTTACAATCAAATCGGCTTAAAAGGTATCAAAATCGACTACCTCGATTCAGACCGGCAGCGGATGTTTCAGTTCCGCGACGCCGCCGTCCAATCCTGCGCAAAACACAAGCTGATGGTCAGTTTCCACGGCGCAACCACCCCGCGAGGACAGCAGCGCCGCTGGCCGAACATTATGACCGTCGAGGCCGTAAGAGGAGCCGAATACTACCAATCCTGGTCCAAAACCCCGCCTACGCCGGAGCACAACTGCACGCTGCCGTTTACCCGAAACGCAGTCGGCCCGATGGACTATACCCCCGTTGCCTTCTCGACCGACAGAAGAAAAACAACCAAGGCGCACGAGCTTGCCCTGTCGGTCATCTTCGAGTCCGGCTGGCAGAACATCGCCGACAAACCCGAAGCCATTCTCAGCTCACCCGCAAAGAATTTCTTAAAAGACCTGCCTGCCGCCTGGGACGACATCCATTTCATCGACGGCTACCCGGCCCGGTTTGTTGTGCTCGCCCGAAGAAAAGCAAACAACTGGTTTATAGCCGCCATAAATGCTACATCCGCTCGAACCCTGAATATCCCCCTTGATTTTCTCAGGGAAGGTATTTATTCGGTAGAACTCTACTGTGACGACGACCGGGCAAAAGACATCGCCGTAAAGGACATCACCCTCCACACGACCAGCCCGTTCACCGTCTCCATCCCCCCCAACGGCGGCTTCTGCGCAAAAGTGCCACACTCATACGGCAAGTGAGAATCTGCAAAACTTGTTGGTGACCAGGATTGCCTCGAAGCGCAGCGGAAACCCCGAATTTATCGAAGGGCTGATTCTTTCCCTGTGATTTGTCCCTCTTTACTACTGCCTTCCTATTTCCGGCAGTAATCGATTAGCCGGGCTATCTCGCTTCGCAGGTCTCTGCGGTGCACAATCATATCCACAAAACCGTGCTCCAACATAAACTCCGCCGTCTGGAAGCCCTTCGGCAGCTCCACCTTTATCGTCTCCGCAATCGTCCGGCGGCCTGCAAAGCCAATCATCGCCCCCGGCTCTGCTATCAGGCAGTCGCCAAGCATCGCAAAGCTCGCCGTTACGCCGCCCGTCGTCGGGTCGGTAAGAACGCAAATATACAACCCACCCGCCTCGTCGAACTTCGCCAGCGCCGCCGAGGTCTTCGCCATCTGCTCCAAAGAGACCACGCCCTCGTGCATCCTCGCCCCGCCCGAGCAGCAGACAATGACTAACGGCAGCGACTCTTCAAGCGCCTTGTCCACAGCCGCACAAACCTTCTCGCCGACCACATAACCCATCGAGCCCATAAGAAAGTTCGGCTCCATCACCCCAAGGACCATCCGTCTTCCCTTGATAAATCCCCTGCCGATTCGAATCGCCTCGCTTGAGCCGCACTTTTTCTCGTCCGCCGCCAATCGCTGCCTGTAGCTTGTACCCCTGAACTTAAAGTTCAGCGGGTCGCTCGTCGCCAGCTCGCCTAACATCTCCTCGAAAGAGCCCTCATCGACCAAATAGCCGATGCGCGTCTTTGCATCGAGGCGGAAATGATAATCGCACTCCGGGCAGACATTGAGGTTTTTCTCGACCGCACTTTTATACAGCATGTGCTCGCATGCCGGACACCGCGTCCAGAGCCCTTCCGGCATATCCTTTCGCGGCTTCAGCGAATACCCGTTCCACTGCCGTTCGTCTTTCTTGGCCATAAACGTCTCACAAATACCCAGCATCACCCTTGCTGCCGACGACCTCTTGTGCACAATTGCCTGGAAACGCTGCACTGCTAAAAATAATTCGGCTGTGGATTCTACAAAAAAATCAGCGCCCCCGCCACCAAAATCACCTGCACCAAACCGAAAACTTCCCCGGCCCCGGTTCGCCGGCGAACAGCCCTCAGAAAAGCCCCCGGACACGCTCGCAGCCGGGTCATTTTGCTCCGA
This sequence comes from uncultured Pirellulales bacterium, assembly GCA_964585535.1. Taxonomy (GTDB): domain Bacteria; phylum Planctomycetota; class Phycisphaerae; order Sedimentisphaerales; family Anaerobacaceae; genus JAUVYV01. Next base: position 4,263 of record CAZPDW010000007.1, on the reverse strand, counting down.
ATAAATTGCTTGCACTTGCAGAAACCCTCAATCATAATAGAAACCGCTCTTTGCCGGGCGAATAAGAACAAACGGTTTAGCGCATCGCTGTGGCGAGTCGAGCCGATGGAATTTAAACTTAAAAACAAAGCGAAACCCGATAGGAGAGAGAAAATGGATACCGAACAGCCCAAAACCAGCAATTTGGTCGATACCACCGACTGCCTCGAGGCCGTCGGCGTATTCCGATTCTGGAAAAATGTTTTATTTTTTGTTCTGCTCGTCGGCCTGCTGCTGCAGCTCGGAGCGTTTCTCGCCGCCAATTTTCGATTGGTGAAAATCGAAGCTAAAGCCGGCGCCGCTCCACCCGCCGCTGTCGCAGCCCAGCAGGACAAGGCGCCCGAGACCATCGTTTCGGCTGCGGCCCAGGTGCCGATAAAGATAATCGAAGCCGCAAAACAAATCGCAGGCGATGCCAACGCACCCGCCAAGCCGACGGCGGCCCAGCCACAGCAGGCCGCGCTGCCAGGCCCGTCTGCGCCCGCAGAAGAGCCGAAGCTCCAGCTCAGGCCCAAATTCAAACATCTCGCCTTCGGCATCCGCCTGCTCAACTTCGTCCTCATACCATCGGCGGTACTCTACTGCCTGACCATACTGTTCGCCCTGAAGGTCTCACTGCTTGGCCGGCTCGGCGGAATAAACCATATATCGAGGGCGCTGTTCATCTCCATTTTCTTCGTAATCTTCCTGCTGCCCTGGCAGTTGCTCTTCAGGCCGGTCTTCGCCGGCGTCATTTTCACGCCCGGCGAGCTGCTCGATGCCTGCACCGCCGACAAAGGCATCCTGGCGATGGTCTCTTTCTACCTGCGCTTCATCGGATACTGGCTTTTTGTCCTGCTGATGCTGTTTTCCGCCCAGATTCGCAGCATCCGCTGGACAAGGGCGACACTGCGCCGGCTTGAGGTCATATAGGCCCGCACGAAGACCGGGCCGAAAAAAAATGTGAAAATTTTGCGAGGTTTTGCTTGCCAAATTTGGCGAGTATCCTGTACAATAAAATGTAGTAAGGCAGGCAATATAAATAATATCATAATAATGAAGTCGTCATCATAGTCTCAACGCCTTTCATACACTCTCCTGCCTCGGAAAAGTAAATAGTCGTTTTCTCGCAACTGATAAGCTGCGCAGGTTTTTCCCCGGCTGGCAACGGGATTTCACGGAACACTTGGCCGGCTTTGTGCATCTTATCAGTGGTAAAGTTGTGTGAGAGGAAAACCCAAATGCAGGCAGGTCCTCAGGTTTTTGCGGTCAAATACGGGGCATCCGAGCCGGCTTGCGCATCCGGCGCCGGCTGCATACTGCTGTCATTGCGAGGCCGCCTTGGTGGCCGTGGCAATCTCTCCTCTCCACGCGGTACGAGCTGCTCCCGACAAAACCATGTCAACATCCATCATAATTTGGGAGGTTCCCTCATGAAACCTGCACTCACAGCATTTGCCATCACCCTCATCATCCTTACATCCACCTCGGCCAAAGCTGCCAAGTACTCCGGTGGCTCCGGCACACCCGAAGACCCATACAGAATATCAAGCTACCTTGATCTCTTCGCCCTGGCAGACGACACCAGCGACTACGATAAGTGCTTCCTTATGACCGCCGACATCGACCTCGACCCAAACCTGTCAGGCCGTCGTCAACTCACCACTGCCCTAATCGCCCCTGTTGGCACTGTATCATTCACGGGTACATTTAACGGCAACAGCTTCCGAATTCTCAATCTCACCATCGACACCAACGGCCTTGCCAACGACTACCTTGCTCTCTTTGGTAAAACCGATGTCGATTGCGTTATTACTAATCTCGGTATAGAAGATGTTAATATTATAGGCGGCAATTATTCGTATTATCTCGGCGGCCTCGCGGGATTTAGCTACAAAGGCATCATCAGCAACTGCCAGACGACCGGGAGTATCAGAGGGTACGAATATGTCGGCGGATTGGTTGGTCAAAACTGGGCAGGCACCATAACCGAGTGCTCTGCTGCAGGCTGCGTCTCCGGATATATATTCGTCGGGGGGCTGGTCGGAGAGAACGCGCGTGCTCAGATGGTCGGCTGCCGCGCATCCAGCGACGTTTTCGGCCATTCCTATGTCGGTGGCCTCGCCGGACACAATTGCCAGTTTGCGTCCATATCGGACTGCAACGCTTGCGGTACTGTCATCGGTCTTCCCGACTCAGAATACATCGGAGGTTTAGTCGGAATAAATGAGGATTCGCCTATTCTTTACGCCTGCTCGACCAGTGATGTTTCCGGCGGCAAAAGCGTCGGTGGCTTGGTGGGATACAGCTATCACAGCACCATACTCAGTTCCTTCCACACCGGTAGTGTCCACGGTGGCATAAATGTTGGCGGCTTACTGGGGCACAACTGGTGGTCGCACATCGCAAACTGCTATGCGGCCGGTGATGTCTTCGGCTTAGATGCCGTTGGTGGCCTCATTGGTTACCACGAAAATTTCTTGAGCAATTCATATGCAATCGTCAATGTCTCCAGTGGACCTGGAGCGACTAATGTAGGCGGACTCGTCGGAGTTGCCGAATACGCTGCCATTAGCAGTTCCTACTTTCTTGACCCGAATTACGGTGGCGGCCCCGACAATGGTTACGGTACCATGCTAACAGGCGACCAAATGCGTAATCCTGCCAGTTTCGTCGGCTGGGACTTCCTAAATCAATACAATGACGGAACCTGTCAGATTTGGACTATCCGCAGTAACGACGACGCCCCCGTTCTCAGTATCTTCCACGGTTATGTCCCTCCGCCCCTGCAGGGCAGCGGTTCTGTCGATGCTCCCTACCTTATAACCGATGCCAACGACCTCGGTACCATCTGCTACCGCCCTGACGCCTCTTATAAGCTCACAGAGGATATTGACCTTGCTGGAATCGAATGGTCAACTGCTCCCATTCAGTATTTCGGCGGCACTTTCGCTGGTGATAACCACAGAATCCTTAACCTCTCCATAACCGGGGGATGGTATCTTGGCCTCTTTGGAGAAATTCCCCGATATGAAGCATCAATCAGCGACCTCGGCCTGGAGCACATAAATATAACCGGTCAACGTTACATTGGAGGATTGGCCGGCAAAACCGCTGCCACTATAAGGAATTGTCACGCTGACGTTCGTATAGCAGGCACCGGCGAGATTGGCGGCCTCATCGGTCAGACCGGTGGCCGTATAACTCACTGTGACTCAGATGCGACGTTGCTTGCAACTGGCGGACCGATTGGTGGCCTGATTGGCTCAACTAAAAGCGGAAAAATCTCAAATTCCAGCGCAACGTGCAAGATCAATAGCAGTGGCACTGTTGGTGGCCTAATAGGTTCAACAAGGTACGCCAAAGTGTCAAGCTGCTGCGCAACAGCCAATATCTCTGGTGACAAATATGTTGGTGGCCTCGTAGGATTCCACTTTAAGAGTACCGTAACCGACTCTTATGCTGCTGGCATTCTCTCCGGCAATGAAAACGTCGGCGGGATCGTCGGCTGGAACGGTTGGGCCACAAATATCAACTGTTATTCAACCGCCTCAGTCTTGGGCAATGACTACGTCGGTGGTTTGCTCGGACAAAAATATGGTGGCACCGTCAGTCGCTCCTATTTTCTCGACCCCAACGATGGCGGCGGGCCCGACAATGGAATTGGCCGGCCGCTAACGGATGACCAGATGAAACACAAAGCTAATTTCATCAACTGGGACTTCAACGACGTTTGGGCCATAGTCGAAAATGTGACGTACCCCTTCCTCCAGTGGGAAAATGAGGCCCCGATTGCCGATGCAGGCTCGAATCAAATCGCATACACATCCCTCGACGGCTTAGCCGAAGTCACCCTCGATGCAAACGCCTCATACGACCCCGATGGCGACCCACTTGAATACCTCTGGACCTGGACAATCGACGACAACATCTACGAAGTTAACGGCGTCAACCCGACAATCGAACTGCCTGTCGGCCGGCACACCATCGAACTCGTCGTAAGCGACCGTTACTACGACTCCGAACCCAACTATGTCACCATCACCGTAATCGAACCCCTCGAAGCCGATATTCGATTCACCCCGAGAGCTCTCAACCTGAAAAGCAAGGGCAGATTCGTCCTTTGTGTAATCCGCTTGCCCGAAGATTACAATGTCGGCGAGATTGACCGCGGCAGTATCCTTTTATCCGGTCAAATCGAGCCGGGACGGGTATTTGCAAGCGAACGGCTCCAGGCGGCGATAG
>CAZPDW010000006.1:0-30434 GCA_964585535.1 uncultured Pirellulales bacterium | reverse complement strand
CCGAAGGCGTTTATGCCCCAGCAGTTCAAAAACCCTGCAAATCCTGCTATTCACAGGGAGACGACGGCACAGGAGATTTGGACCGACACCGACGGCAAAGTCGATATTCTCGTTGCCAGCGTTGGCACGGGCGGGACGCTGACCGGCTGCGGCGAGTTTTTAAAACAACAGAACAAGAACGTTAAAGTTGTTGCTGTAGAGCCGAAGGATTCACCGGTGCTTTCGGGCGGCAAGCCCGGGCCGCACAAAATCCAGGGCATCGGGGCCGGCTTTGTCCCCGAGGTGCTCAACGTCGGGATTATCGACGAAATCATACAGGTCTCGAACGCCGATGCGCTGCAGACCGCGAGGAAGTTGGCGAGCAGGGAAGGGATTCTCTCGGGAATAAGCGGCGGGGCCAACGTCTGGGCGGCGATGCAGCTTTCACATCGCCGCGATGCTGAGGGCGGAACAATAGTAACGTTTATCTGCGATACGGGCGAACGGTACATATCAACGGAAATGTACGAGGAGCTGTAAAGTTATCGTATGCGACGGGTTTTTTGAGAGGCGAATGTAATGGCACACGGTAAAGGCGCTAACAAGAAAATCGAAGGGCTGGTGGATGATATAGCGGCAACGTACAAGGACGATACGGGCATAAACTTCATCGACGCCACGAACCTGCCCGTGCGCGATAAAATCGTTGAGATACTTGATTTGTTGACGGAGCTGCTTTTCCCGGGATATACGGGCAAACGCACGGTGACAAAGGCGAACATCAACTTTGTTGTCATCGACATTCTTTACCATGTCTATACCGAGCTTAGCGAACAGGTCGAGCGTGCTTACAAATACCGCTGCAAGATGGAGCATCGCGATACCGGAGACTGTCGGCGGATGGCTGAAGAGGCGACCGAGCGTTTGCTGGATTCGCTGCCGAGGATACGCGAGCTGCTCAAGGGAGACGTCGGCGCCGCATACGACGGGGACCCTGCGGCGAAATCATTCGAGGAAATCGTCATTAGCTATCCCTGTATTGTTGCAATCGCAACGTACCGGATTGCACACGAGCTTTACGTAAAACAGGTGCCTTTGATACCGCGTATAATGACCGAATGCGCACACGCCAGGACCGGTATCGACATACATCCCGGCGCGAAGATAGGCAGGAACTTTTTCATCGACCACGGCACAGGTGTTGTGATAGGCGAAACCACCATCATCGGCAATAACGTCAAGATTTATCAGGGCGCCACGCTCGGCGCTTTGAGTTTTCCGAAAGACGAAAGAGGCAGAATAATAAAAGGCGGCAAGCGGCACCCCACCATCGCCGACAAGGTAACGATTTATGCGGAGGCGACGATACTCGGTGACGTTACAATCGGCAAAGGCGCGGTCATCGGCGGCAACGTCTGGATAAAGGAATCGGTTCCTGCCGGTGTTACCGTCGCCACGCCGCAGCCCGATTTGGTTTACAAAAAACATAAGAAAACGATAAAAAAGAACGAGCAAGAGCAGAGAAAGTGAACGAACCATTACTTGAGAAAATCAGGCGTCTCAAAGAGCGGCGAAACGCCGTAATTTTGGCTCATAATTATCAGCCCGGCGAGATACAGGACTTGGCCGAGTTCACGGGCGACTCGCTGGGGCTGAGCATACAGGCCTCACAGACCGACGCGGACGTGATTGTGTTCTGCGGCGTGCGGTTTATGGCGGAGACCGCCGCAATACTTTCGCCCGACAAGACGGTGCTTCTGCCGGAAAAATCTGCCGGCTGCCCTATGGCGGATATGATAACGGCAGAACAGCTTCGCGAGCTTAAACGAAAACACCCCGATGCACTGGTGGTCTGTTATGTCAACAGCACGGCGGAGGTCAAGGCGGAAAGCGACTACTGCTGCACGAGTGCCAACGCGGTCGAAGTGGTGGATTCTCTTCCGGCAGACAGGGAGATTATTTTTGTACCCGACCAGCATCTCGGGCGATTTGCCGCCGAGCGGACCGGCAGAGAGCTTATACTCTGGCCCGGCTACTGCCCGACCCACGTTGTCATAACGGAGCAGGACATCAACATCGCCAGGCAGAAGGAACCCGATGCGGTCGTTATGGCCCACCCGGAATGCACCGAGCCGGTCAAGCATCTGGCCGACGAGCTGCTCAGCACCGGGCAGATGCTGAAATCGGCGGCGAAAAGCGAAGTGAAGCGGTTTATCATCGCCACCGAAACGGGAATTATTCACTCGCTAAAAAAACAGAACCCAGACAAGGAGTTCTTTGCCGCCAGCGAAAGAGGAATCTGTCCGAATATGAAGAAAATCACGATGGATAAGGTGCTCTGGTCGCTGGAGGATATGCAGTACGAAATTGTTTTGCCTGAAGAAATAAGAATCAGAGCGAAAAAGGCGCTGGACAGAATGGTGGAGATTTTGCCCAAAGTGTAGGCAAGGATTTAGTTTTATGGAAAAGGACAGGCAATATCATTTAGAGACGCTGGCGCTGCATGCGGGCCAGGATGTAGATTCGGATACGCTCAGCCGGGCGGTGCCAATCTACCAGACCACGAGTTATCTGTTCAGGGACACCGAACATGCGGGCAATCTGTTCGCCCTGAAGGAGTTCGGCAATATCTATACCCGGCTGATGAACCCGACGACGGACGTTTTGGAAAAGCGCTTGGCGGCGATGGAGGGAGGCGTCGGGGCGTTGGCGTTTAGCTCCGGTATGGCGGCGATAACCGCCGGCGTGCTGAATATATGCAGGTCGGGCCAGCACATAGTCTCATCAAGCTCACTGTACGGCGGGACGGTGACGCTGTTCAGTCAGACGTTTGCAAAACTCGGTATTGAAGTAACATTTGTTGACCCGAAAGAGCCGCAGAACTTTGCAAAGGCGATAAAGGACAACACCCGACTGCTCTACATCGAGACAATCGGCAACCCGAAGAACGATATTCTGCAATACGAAGAAATCGCCGGGATTGCCCGTGACAACGGAATGCCGGTGATGTGCGACAACACGGTGGCCACGCCGATACTGTTCAGGCCAATCGATTATGGCATCGACATCGTGGTTCACAGCTGCACCAAGTTTATCGGCGGCCACGGCACGTGCATCGGCGGGGCGATAGTCGATTCGGGCAAATTCGACTGGACGAACGGCAGGTACCCCGAGCTGACCGAGCCGGACCCGAGCTATCACGGCGTCAAGTATGTCGAGAGCTTCGACGGCTTAGCGTATATCATAAAGGCGAGGACACAGTTTTTGCGGGATTTGGGCGGCTGTATGTCGCCATTTAATGCGTTTTTGTTTTTGCAGGGACTTGAGACGCTGCACCTGCGGATGCCCAGGCACAGCGAAAATGCCCTGGCGCTGGCGAAATGGCTCGAGGGTCAGGATGCGGTGACCTGGGTCAACTATCCCGGGCTGGAATCGCACCCGGACTATGATTTGGCTAAGAAGTATTTACCCAGGGGTCAGAGTGCCATACTTGGTTTCGGAATCAGGGGCGGCAAAGAGGCGGGCGTTAAGTTCATAGAGAACGTTCGGCTGGCAAGCCACCTTGCCAATATCGGGGACAGCAAAACGTTGGTTATACACCCTGCCAGCACGACGCATCAGCAGCTCAGCGAGTCCGAGCAGCTTGCAGCGGGAGTAACACAGGATTATATTCGAGTTTCCGTGGGAACCGAACACATTGATGATATAACAGCAGACTTCGAGCAGGCGCTGAAGAAAAGCCATAAGTAGAAAAAGAAACATACGCAGTACGATATACGATATACGAGATACGAATAAATGTGGGAATACACGGACAAGGTTAAAGAGCATTTTTTCAATCCGCGAAACGTCGGCGAGATTAAGGATGCCGACGGGGTGGGCGAGGTCGGCTCTTTGGCATGCGGGGACGCCCTGAAGCTGACCTTCAAGCTGGACGAGAAAGGCAGAATCGCCGACGCTAAGTTCAAGACCTTCGGCTGTGCAAGCGCGATCGCAACATCATCGGTGCTGACCGAAATCATCAATGGTATGACAATCGACGAGGCGGCCAGGGTGACGAACAGGGACATAGCCGACTATTTGGGCGGGCTGCCGGAACAGAAAATGCACTGCTCGGTTATGGGAAGAGAGGCCCTCGAGGCGGCGATAGACAACTACCGGACCGGCGGTACGAAAAAGCACGAGCTGGAAGGAAAGGTGGTCTGCACCTGTTTCGGCGTTACCGAGAATGAAATTGAGCGGGTGGTGCGTGAAAACGACCTGACTACCGTCGAGGATGTTACCAATTACTGCAAGGCCGGCGGCGGCTGCGGCGGATGCAAAGGTGAAATCGAAAAAATCATCGAGCGAGTCCAGGGAGAAAAAAACAAAGCACCGGCTGTGAGCAGGCCGGCAAAGCATCATAAACTGACCAACATACAGAAGATTCAATTGGTTCAGCAGACTATAAACGAGCAAATCAGGCCTGCCCTGCGGGCGGACGGCGGCAATATCGAGCTGATAGACGTCGAGGGCAACAAGGTAATCGTGGCCTTTAGGGGAATGTGTGCCCAGTGCCGGCTGACCGAGTTCACAATAAAGGAGGTGGTCGAGGCCCGGCTGCGAGAGTTCGTCAGCGACGAGCTTTATGTCGAGGAAGATAAGGACTCGGCAGCCGAGCCGCACGTGCACAGAGGGTAGAAGATGAAGGTGGTATATTTCGACAACAATGCGACGACGAGGGTCGCCGACGAGGTGTTCGAGCAGATTAGGCCTTACTTCTGCGAGCTTTACGGTAATCCATCGAGCATGCACAGCTTCGGGGGTCAGGTGAGTCGTAAGATGCGCCGGGCCCGCGAGAAGGTGGCGCAGCTTCTGGGCTGTGAGGCGAGCGAGATTATATTTACCGGCTGCGGCACCGAAAGTAACAATACGGCGATTAGCGGAACGCTTGCCGCATATCCGAACAAACGCAAGGTCATAACATCGCGTGTCGAGCACCCGGCGGTGCTGCAGGTCTGTAGAGAGCTTGAAAACCACGGCTATACGGTCGTCGAAATCGGTGTCGATAAAAAGGGCCGGCTCGATATGAACCGGCTCGAAGAGCAAATCGACGATGACACCGCACTTATTACCATAATGTATGCGAACAACGAGACCGGAACCATATTTCCGGTAGATAAGATAGCACAGTTCGCCGAAAGCAAAGGCGTGGTGTTCCACACGGACGCCGTCCAGACGGTCGGCAAGATACCGATGAACCTCTCGCAAAGGCCTGGCATCGCCCTACTGAGCATCTCCGGCCACAAGCTGCACGCACCAAAGGGAATCGGCGTCCTGTTCGTTCGCAAGGGCACCCGGCTCAGACCCTATATGTTAGGCGGCCATCAGGAAGCGGGACGCCGGGCCGGTACGGAAAACGTACCCGGAATAATCGGTCTGGGCAAGGCGTGCGAATTGGCCGACGAGAATATGGCCGCCGAGAACAGCAGGGTCAGGTCCCTGCGCGACAAACTTGAAAAGGAGATACTCGAGAAGTGCCCGGACTGCATGGTTAACGGCGATGTGGAAAACCGCCTGCCGAATACGAGCAATATCAGCTTCGAGTTCATCGAGGGCGAGGCGATTTTGCTTATGCTGGACAGATTCGGCATCTGCGCAAGCAGCGGCTCGGCGTGTACGAGCGGCTCGCTCGAGCCGAGCCACGTATTGCGGGCGATGGGTGTACCCTTCACCGCCGCCCACGGCTCGATTCGATTCAGCTTGAGCCGCTATAACACCGAGGAAGAAATCGATTACGCCATCGAAAAAATCCCGCCGATTATCAGCCGGCTCCGCGAGCTGTCGCCATTTGTTAAACCCAAATAGACAGTGCTAAAGCAGCCGGCAACTACTCGAAGTCAATCGCCGCCGAGGGCTTTTTTCAGGGCCGCTCTGGCGAGCAGGCGGGTTGAATCCAGAATGGGCAGGGGAGAGTCGTCCGGGTCAACGAGCAGAGGTATTTCCGTACAGCCGAGGACAACTGCGTCGCAGCCGGACTGCTTGAGATTCTCAATTACCCCGTTAAAAAACAGTCGCGATTGCTCGGTAAATACGGCGTTGACCAACTCGGTAAAGACAATCTCGTCAATCTTCTCGCGTTCGTCCGGTGTGGGGATTTGGCTCTCGATGCCGAACCTGCCGAGCATTTTCGGGTAAACCGGCCCGGCCATAAGGTATTTGGTCCCTAAGATGCCGAGCTTTTCAAAGCCGGTTTCTCCGGCCTTTTCGGCGACCGCTTCGGCAATGTGCAGCCACCGAATCGGCGACTCGGCGACAGCCAAATCGTAGGCCTGATGAATGGTATTGTCGGGGCAGACGGCAAAATCGGCGCCGGCCCGTGCGACAATCCCGGCCGAGGAAATCATCAGCTTCGCCACCTCAGCCCAGTTGCCGCTTCGGATATGCACCATATACTCCGACAGCGGATGAGTGTGCATCGTTATTTGTGGATGGCAGTGCTCGCCCATTTTCGCCGGCGCCTCGGCGCAGATGGTCCTGTAGCACAAAGCCGCCCCCTCGGCGCTGCACGCAACTATTCCGATGTGCTTTGCCATAATGTGGTTCTGAGTTTTTGGTTTTTAGTTTTAAGCGGCCGCTATCGAGGTACGAGCGACGAAAAACTGCCGGAGGAGGGACTCGAACCCTCACGCCCTTATCGGGCACGGGATTTTGAATCCCGCGCGTCTGCCGATTCCGCCACTCCGGCCGGGCGAATTGATTATTGACTATTGATTATTGATTGTCAACGGGCAACCCGTGAATCCCGGCAGAGGTCTTAGATTATGTGTGAACCATTTGTTGTAATGGCGAAACAGATGGATAGCTATTGTGACACGTCGGGTGGTGGGCTGAACACGCTCTGCAAGGCGCGATCGAAGCTTGTGGTATAGATTATACAGATGGAAAAGGTGATGGCCCAGTATAGTTGGTAGATGAAGTTGCAGATTATAAAGATGATTACGACCGCTATGAATCCGAAGGCGATTTGTAAGGGGGTGGCGTCGCGGTCGGCAATACAGCTTTCGTCGATGATTTTTAATCGAAGCATCACAAGCAGCAATAGACCGTTCATTATATTCCAGAGCGGGAAAATAATCAGCCAGCCGACAGTACGCTTGAACATGTATGCTCCCGCGGCAATGCCGATGCCGGCGTTGGCAAGGACCGCAAGGATAAGCATAAGCCATTTTTCAGGGGGACTTTTTTCTCTTTTTGTAAATGGATGATACAGGCAGAGGCAGAAGCCGGCGAAAAGCAGCGCTACAAGCATGTACATTGTTAAATCGTCGATTTGCGTTAAAAACCTGCTCAACTGGTTTCTCATATTAATGTTGAAAACGCTTAACATAATTAAAGTAATCGCCATCAGGAACAGGGAAAGCTCGTCGTAAGTTGGGATGAGGAAGCCAAATGATTCTTTATGGACGTCGGCGTCGGTCATTAACTCCTTTGCTTCGTCGGGGTTGATATTTCGTGTTCTGAGTTTAAGCAGGTCATCTGTCGCCGATGAGCGGTGTGACTGGACGGCTGTGACCGGTTCGGTCTTTTCCACACTTATGGCCGGTCTTCCTTTGGTGGTCTTAGGGACGATGAGCATGTGGGCGCACTTTGGACATTTGCCCCTTTTGCCCACGCCATCTTCTTTGGCGAGTATCCTCTGGCCGCAATATATGCACTTGAATCTTATCACAGATTAAACTCGCTTATATCGAACGGGCTACGAGTTTCAAATCAGAGGTCGATAAAGACGATATCTTCCGGGATTGCGACGACGTCGCGTCGGGCCGGGCCGAGGAGTTTTCTTATCTCGCCGCTGTGCTTGCCGAGCAGCTGCTTCAGCTCGTCGCTGCTCATACTGGTCACCGCCCTGGCGTTGTCGTTGAGCATTACGACGGCGCCGGCCTCGAAGCTGCCTTTGACCGAGACGACTCCGCTGGGCAGTAAGCTCTTGCGGTTTTTGACCGCCTTCATCGCACCATCATCAATCTCGATAGTACCGGCGGCGGCGCTGTTTAGAATCCATCGGGCACGGTTGCTGAGCCGGCGTTTCGGCATAAACAGCGTACCGATTTGCCCGCCAGCGATGATTTTGCCGATGACGTTGCCGATTCTTCCGTTGGCCAGCACGATTCGGCAGCCGGCGTTGGCGGCGATTTTTGCCGCTTCGATTTTGGTTTTCATTCCGCCGGTGCCGCGCACGCTGCCCCTTTTGCCCGCATTTTTCATAATCTCGGGCGTTATTTCAAAGACGGTCGGTATGGGCATAGCGCCGGGATGCCTTCGCGGGTCTCTGTCGTAAAGGGCGTCGATGTCGCTCAGCATAATCAGCAAATCGGCGTCGATTTTGCTGGCGATCAGGGCGCCGAGCCGGTCGTTGTCGCCGAAGGCAGAGCCGATTTCATCGGTGGAGACGCTGTCGTTTTCGTTGAGGATTGGAACCACGCCGAGCCGAAGCAGCGTCTCAATCGAATTTCGCAAATTCAGATACGTCTTTCGGTTATTGAATACCTCGGCGGTAAGCAGTACCTGGGCAATCGTAACACCATACTTCGCAAATGATTTTCTGTATTCGGCCATAAGCAGCGGCTGGCCTATCGCGGCGCAGGCCTGGTGCATCCTGGTATCCTTTGGCCTTTCGGCGAGTTTCAACTGGCCCACACCCATACCGATTGCGCCGGAGGTAACGATGAGCACCTGCCCGCCGGTCTTGAGCAAAGAGTTCACCTGCCCGGCAATCCGCCGCACATAAGCCGTATCGACACCGCCGTTCTTTGTGAGAATATTGGTCCCAATCTTGACAACTATTCGTTTTGCCCTGCTGAAGTCTCTCATTCAAGTCCCACGATAATCATTATCAATTTCACCTTTTAAAACTGCAATTCTCTAATTTTCACAGCCCTGCCCTGTTGCGCGGACATATCCGCCGCAAAGCACACGGCATGGGTTTTGGCTGCATCCTCCAAGTCCGGAAACGGACGTTTGTCCTCGATTATACAGTCAAGCAAATGCGAGGCTTCGCCCTGGAACGGATGGTGGCTGACCTCTCGGCTGTCCGGCAAAACACAGGGTATTGCGAGAAAGTCGTCTTGGGCGGCGAACAATTTCGGGGCAAACAGTTTGTCGTTGCGAAGCGTACCTTCAGTTCCGTAAATCCCGATGTTGAACTGGTACGGCATCTGCGCGTCGAGAATTGTAGAGCTGCGCCCTATTCTGCCGTTCTCGAACTTCACATTAACCGAAATGGTACCCGGGAATTCCAAGGGATTTTCGGTTTTCACCTGATAAGCGAATACCTCTTCGGCTTCACTGCGGGCAAACCAGCGAAGCGCATCGACCGCATGGCAGCCTGACAGCAGAAGCGCAGTGCCGCTTTTTTCCAAACTGGCGTACCATTTCTCTTTCGGTGTCATCCACGTACGATTAAGATAGTCCACCTCGACCATAAAGATGTTGCCGAATACTTCCTGCCCTCTGTCAAGCAGCCGGTCAATAGTCATCAGCAGGGGATTCCAGTGCAGTACGAAACCCACCAGGGTTTTGACACCGTTCTTTTTCACTGCCTGCATTTCCATGCGTACATCTTCAGGCGTAAGGGCCACGGGTTTCTCAATAAGGACGTGTTTTCCGGCCTCTGCCGCAGCGATAACACATTCGGCATGTGTGTTATTCGGCGTGCAAACCACTACGATATCTATATCATCCTGTTGCAGCATCCGCTCGTAATCCGTTTCTATAGAGCAGCTCAAACCATAGCGCTGGCGGTAATTCTCTGCCGCTTCCCGGTTCTTATCGACCAGCGCCCTAATTTCCGAACGTCCATCTTCCTGGTAGGCCTTTATGTGCTCTTGCGCGACCCAGCCGCAACCAATAATACCCACACCCAACTTTTCCATATATGCCGTCTCCATAGAATCCAGCAGTTACTGTTCAGATTCTCTTTCAGAGTAACCACAATTCCAATCTCAAGAGTAATAGGTAGAGTAACGTTCCATAGCATCCATCAACGCTTTGACATTCTCGAGGGGCACACCGGGGTAGAGTCCGTAAATCATCATTAGCCCACCTTCTTTGCTGCCCAATTTTTCTACGTCTTCCTGAATCGAATCATCTATCTGAGCGGCTGTGCCAAAGCGAGTAATCCTCTGGCGGTCGATATCAAGGTCGATACAGACCCTGCCGGCAAGGTGCTCCTTAATCCAGTCGATTCCGTTCACGAGGTCCTGGAGGTTGACCACGTCAACACCGCACTCGATGATATCTTCGACGAGCGTACGGATGTCACCATCAGAATGCATGTGTACTATGCATCCGGCTTTGCTTGCCGGCGCCATCAGTCGCTGGTAGCTGGGCTTGATGTACTTACGGAAATACTCGGGTGAGAGCATCGGACCAATTTGCATGCCGAGGTCTTCCGGATAGCTCATCCACTCAGCACCAAGTTCGATATAACGGTGCACAATGGCCAAGTTGAAACTTTCGACCATTTTGATGAGTTTGTAGAGTCTGGGTTCCTCATCTGCCATATCGAACAGCAGGTTCTCATAACCTCGGATGTCGGCAAGCATCTGGAATGTATGGCCGTGCTGCAGGCCATCGTTTTCGAGTCGGCCAACAGCTCTGGGTTTGCGCGAAGTCTTTGCAAGCTGATCCCAGTCAACGGCCCCGAGCCGCAGAAACTTCTCCGGATCAGGCGGCGTGTAATTCTCGAACCCGTCCCAGCTCTCGAGTGGGTGCTTTGTGGCCGTCCCAATGATGCCATCATCCCTCGTCTCTAAAACACAGCCCCACGAATCCGTGTATGGCTGGCCCGCTCGTTCCCAGGGATTCAGTTGTGACTTTGCCGGTCCCGAGGACTTTTCAAATTCGGGAAACAGCAGCGGGTGAGCAGCCATCAGTTCCTCAAGTGCGCCCTGTGGGTAATGGTGCCGGCACGCCGCATTGATGTGGAACTCCATAGGGATGTAATCGGGCTTATCGAAGTGAACCACCCGCAACAGATTCTCATACTCGTTTATCATAGTTACCCTGTTTTGCGAACTTGGCCGATTCAAATCCACATTCAGCATTCACAGCCCCCGCTCAGCTTCTGGTGTGTGAATTTTTTCGCATCTGGGCCGGAGTAGTCGGCGACGATTTGACCTTTGCCGATGAGTTTCCATTTGTAAATCAAAAGGCCTTCCAGACCGACGGGGCCTCGGGCGTGGATTTTGTTTGTGCTGATGCCGACCTCGGCGCCCAGGCCGAACCGGTAGCCGTCGCTGAATCGCGTGCTGCAATTCCAGAAAACATCGGCCGAATCGACCAAATCCATAAACTTTGCCGCCTTTTGTTTATCGGCGGTGACAATCGCGTCGGTATGGTGCGAGCCATATTTGTTTATGTGCTCGATTGCCTCGTCCAGCCCGTCCACGATTTTTACCGACAGCACCAAATCCAGATACTCCGTTCGCCAGTCATCTTCCGCCGCCGGCTTGACGTCTATTATCGCCCGGGTCTCTGCACAGCCGCGAATCGACACATCCCTGGCCTCGAGGGCCGACTTGACTTTCGGCAGGAACTTCTCGGCGATTGCGGCATCGACCAGCAGCGTCTCGACGGCGTTGCAGACGGCGACGTACTGGCACTTCGAATCGACAACGATATCGACCGCCATATCCAAATCCGCATCGCCGTCAACATAGACGTGGCATATACCCTCGGCGTGGCCGAGCACCGGTATATTGGTGCTGTCCATAATGTATCTGACAAACTCGTTCGAGCCGCGGGGGATGACCAAATCGATGTATTCGTCAAGCCCAAGCATCTCAGCCACATCTTCCCGCGTTTCGAGCAGTTGAATCCAACCGTCCGGCATACCGGCCTCGATGCCGGCTTCTGCGATTATCTCAGCCAGGACTCTGTTGGTATTGGCCGCCTCGCTGCCGCCTTTCAGCAGAACCGCGTTGCCGCTCTTTAGGCACAAGCTTGAAATCTGCACAAGCGCATCGGGCCTTGACTCGAACACGACGCCGATTACGCCGATAGGACAACTGACCCTGTAAAGCTCGAGTCCCTTGTCGAGCTCGGTCGCGCTGATTGTCCTGCCGACGGGGTCGTCGAGTTTAATTAAGCTGTGGATGCCTTTGCACACGTCGGCGATTTTGGCTTCGTCGAATTTCAATCGCTTCAGGAGGGACCTGGCAAGGTCGTTCTTTTCTGAGGCGGCGATGTCCTGCTTATTGGCCGAGATTACGCGGGCGCTTTCGGCTTTCAGGGCGTCGGCGATTTGTGCCAGGGCGGCGTTCTTGATATTTGATTTGACCGCCGCCAATTCTATCGACGCCGACTTTGCCTTTCCGGCCATTTCAGATATACGCATCTTTAGCCCACTCTTTACATCGCAGTATATTGAGTTTATAATCGACTACACGACAGACGACTATAAATTATCGATAATCAATTATCAATAATCAATTGCCCTGCGGGCGTAGCTTAATGGTAAAGCCCCAGCCTTCCAAGCTGGTCATGTGGGTTCGATTCCCATCGCCCGCTTTTCTCCCTGCCCCGCAATAAGACACAAACGCCTAACGTTCAACAGCCGACGCCGAGTTCACAGACCACGGACTACAGACCGAAGACCAAAGACCACAGACTGAAGACATAAATCGTAAATCGAAAATCCCAAATGGCGCCGGCTACGCCCGGCACGGAGCCCTGGCGGGCCTGCGGCCACAGAACAATAGAGAGAAATAACCTTCACACCGGCTTGACTGGGCCTGTCAGCTCGCAACGTCCTATAATAAAATTTTGTAAAAAATTTGAAAAAAAATGATTTTTTTTGTTGACCGGGTGGGGGAAAGTGGTATTTTATCCCATTATTGTAAAGCTCAGTGGGAATGATACCATGCTTTTGTTAACAGGCGAATACGAGCACGTCATCGACAACAAGGGCAGGGTCCTCGTCTCAAATAAGCTGCGAAACCAAATCGACAGCGACGAGCACGGCAGCAATTTCTATCTCGTCCTCGGCGCAAACGGCATACTTTGCCTGTACCCTGAGAGATGTTTCGAACAAATCGTCCTGGCGGGGACTCCGAAGTCAGCCGCACCGGATGAAACAATAGCGTTCGAGCGAATCAGTTTCGCTTTGGCAGCGAAGGTCGAACTGGACAGCCAGGGAAGGCTGCTCCTGAATGAAAAACTGCGCAGCAGGGCAGGCCTGCGAGATAACGTTACTTTGGTCGGGGTCAGAGACCACATCGAGCTTTGGAACCGCCGGGACTGGGAGCAGTATTTAGAGGACAATATCGTCCAGTATCAAAAGCAGATGTCGCAGGCGCGGCAGATAATTCTGCAAAAGCAAAGTCAGGAACTCTAACTTGTAATGGGGAGGTAAAAAGATGCAGTTGAATACCGACCACTTCCAAATCATACAAGACAGCTTGACCAGCGGCAGAGATACGGATGAGCAGAGTTTTGCTTCGCTTGCCGTTCTCGACGAGCGTCTTAAACACGTCAGGCAGCTTGGGGGCCGATTTCGGGATATTGCATTTTCTTCGGCTGTTGAAAACCTGAAAAAACAGAGAAACAGGGTAGCCGTCGTCTGACAGTTGTGCTTTGCACCCGGGCGCGGGTTACAATAAAGACGGCGGATACAAGGGGCGATTGCGGAGAAAACGAAGGTTTAGCGCTATTTATCAAGAGGTGAATGATTCGCTGACAGAGCATATACCGGTTCTTGCTAAGGTGTTGGCCGAACAGATACACTTACCGCCGGATGCGGTGATGGTCGATGCGACCGTTGGACAGGGAGGTCATAGCTGCCTGTTCGGTGAACAATTGGGCCCCGAGGGAGCTATCATCGGCCTGGATGTGGACACAAATGCTATCCGGAGGGCCCAATCTGTTCTGGAAAATCTCACCTGCAGGGTGATACTGCTCAATTCCAATTTCTCCCGTTTACCCGAATGTCTGCACGAACAGGGCGTGGAAAAGGTCGATTTCCTGCTGGCGGACTTAGGCGCAAGCTCGGCTCAGCTTGCCGACGCCGGGATGGGATTAAGTTTCCAGCAGAATATGCCGCTTGATATGAGATTGGATAAAAGCTTAAAGACCACTGCTGCCGATATAGTCAATAAAGCGAACGCCAAATCGTTGGCAGATTTGATTTACAAATTCGGCCAGGACCGGGCGTCGCGAAGGATTGCGCGTTTTATCGTGGACAGCCGTAAACGGCAGCGGATTGAGACGACCGCCCAGTTAGCATCGATAGTCAGCAGGGCCCTGGCAAGGCCGGCCCGCAAGAGAAGACCGAGAATACATCCGGCTACGAGGACCTTTCAGGCGCTTAGAATCGCGGTCAACAACGAGCTGGAAAACCTGGCCCGGCTGTTAGACTCGGCGGCGGAACTGTTAAACAAAGACGGCTATATTGCGGTAATCAGCTTTCACAGCCTGGAAGACGGGCTGGTCAAGAACAGTTTCAGGGAAAACGCCAAAAAAGGACTTTACAGGATTATCACGAAAAAGCCGGTGCGGGCGAGCCGCGAAGAAATAATTCAAAATCGAAGGGCACGAAGCGCAAAGCTGAGGATTGCGCAAAGACAATAACGGATTGAAGAGCATGGAGTTTCAGTTATGACAAGAGATGCCAAGATAGGATTGCTGCTGGGCCTGGTATTCATATTCGTAATCGCATTTATCATCAACGGCCTGCCGGGCTCAGGCCGGCGGGAGAACAGCAACGAGCTGACCGCCAATTTAGTTGGCCCGCAATCCGGCTCGCCGGGCCTTGCCGTCAGGGAGCGCAGGGTTCCACTGGCTCTCAATGAGCCGGGGCCGAGACGCAGCCAATCTGCAGAGCCGGCCCGGCCTTATATCGCCGAGCAGCATACCCGTTTTTCAATGGCGCTTCCGCAAGTTCCGCCGGGCCTCGACGAACGGCCGCTAAACGGCGGCTCTGCCGCTAAACGGCTCGCCGAAGCGGCAAAACAGGTCGCCGCCGAAGCGCCGCCGAAGCAGGTCCTGCCGAGGTTTTACGTCGTCCGGAATGGCGATATGCTCAGCACTATAGCCGTAAAGTTGTACGGGCCCGAGCAGGGCAACAAGCTTGCGAACGTAAAGGGGATATTTGAGGCAAACAGCGGCACGCTCGGCTCAGCTGATGAAATCTATGTCGGCCAGAAGCTAATCATACCGCCGTTGGCAGGGGCCCCCCGAGGGGGCGAGACCGCACGGGCAATTCACGGCCCGGACTTCGTTGAAGTAAAGGGCATCGGCGAAAGACATACCGCAAAAGGCAAAAGTCAGCCGAGGCAAAGCAAGGTATGCGTTGTGCGCGACGGTGACAGCTTATGGCAAATTGCCGCCGAGCGGCTCGGTGACGGAAGTCGCTACAAGGAGATAGCCAAGCTGAACCGTAACATTATAAAAGATGAAGATGAACTTATGACGGGCATGCGCCTGAGTCTGCCGGCAAGATAGGACGCCGGCCGGGGCCATCGACCGGCTATGCCCTTAGCGGCGGGGTCGTGTGTGTATATGAGACTGCGGTTCTGTTTGCTTTTTGCAATCGGCTACTTTACAGCTATCGGGCTTTTCACGGTGCACCTTCGCAGCGTTAACAACCATATCGTTTACCGGCTGTATAGATTAAAAGCCGACCAGGACCGATTGAAACAGCAGCTCGGCGGCAAGCAACTGCGACTTGAGAGCCGGACAAATCCGCAGAGCGTCTCAGAGCAGCTCGAACGGTGAACAGAAGGGGACAGCGGCTGGGGGACAAGAACTCAAAACTTAAAACTAAAAACTACTAATGAAGAGCGTCCGCGTTACCATCCTGTTGTTCGGTGTGTTGATTGCGGCGTTTGCGGCGCTGGCGGCGAGGTGCCTGGTTTTGCAGTATTTCAGGAGCGGATACTACACCGCCGTCTGCACGAAGCAGCAGCGCGGCTTTATCAGCCGTCCGCCTCAGCGCGGTGTAATCCTTGACTGCCGGGGCCGGGTGCTCGCGGCGAGCAACGAGGTTCAGACCATTTTCGCCGAGCCGCGGTCGATAAAAGACCCCAAGAACACGGCGAACGAACTGGCGCCGGTAGTCAGTATCGGCGCACACATAATCTGCAAACGCATCTGCGAAGGGCAAAATCCGGGCTTTGTGAAAATCCTCGTCGGCGCCGAGCCGAACCAGTGCCGGGCCGCCCGCAGAATTCCGGGCGTCGGAGTCGAAACCGACTGGCAGAGATACTACCCGATGGGAAATCTTGCCTCGCACGTGGTCGGCTTTGCAAGCCCCTTAGTGGCGAGCGCCGACAGCAGGGGCCTGGCCGGCATTGAGCTGCGATACGATAAAGAGCTGGCCGGCTCGCCCGCAAGAATCGTGTTTTTCGCCGACACATTTCGCCGGCCTGTTCGGCTCAGGCCCGAGAGCTCGGCTGCTCAGAGCGGAGTAGGAATAATCCTCACGATTGACTCGACCATTCAGCAGTTTGCGCGGGCCGAGCTTGAGAAGCAGTACGAAAAATACCAGGCCGAATCAGCCGTCGCCGTCGTGGCTGAGCCGAAGACCGGCGCTATTTTAGCGATGGTTTCCCTGCCGGACTTCGAGCCGACCGAGGCCAACTCGACCGACCCCGAAAACCTGCGCAACTGCGCAATGACCGAGACGTTTGAGCCGGGCAGTCTCATAAAGCCCATCGTGGCCGCCGTCGCCCTCGACGCCGGTGCGGTCAACACACAAGAGAAAATCTTCTGCGAAAACGGCGACTACCACGGCTCCGGCTTCGGCAGAATCGGCGAATACAGAACCGGCTTCGGCAACCTTTCGCTGCGGGAAATTCTCGTCCATTCGAGCAATATCGGGATGGCCAAAGTCGGCCAGCGGCTTGGCAAAAAACGGCTCTATAAAGGACTGAAACTTTTCGGCTTCGGGCAAAAAACGGGTATCGATTTGCCGGGCGAGTCGCCGGGCCTGCTCTGGCCCGTGGGCAGGTGGACCGGCTACAGCGTTACCAGGATACCCTTCGGCCACGAGATTTCGGTAACGGCGATTCAGATGGTCCGGGCCTTCTGCATCCTTGCCAACGGCGGTCATCCGGTCCGGCCCTACGTCGTCGCCGCGATTATCAGCTCCGAGGGCAAAATCATCAAACTACAAAAGCCGCCGCCCGAAATCGCTTATATCGTAAATCCCGAGGTTGCTAACTGGATTGTCGGCGACGCTATGGTCGCGGTCGTGAACGACCCGGCCGGGACCGGCAGAAGGGCCAAGCTCGAAAAATGGCGTGTATTCGGCAAGACCGGAACCGCCAACATAGCAAAGACCGGTGAAAAGGGCTATTCCGAGCGCTATTATGTCGCCTCTTTTGTAGCCGGGGCGCCCGCCGAAGACCCCGCCGTCATCGTCTTAGCCATAATCCGCAAACCGAAGCGTTCCTTAGGCATCGGCTATACCGGCGGCGTCGTTGCCGCTCCCGCCGCCGCCAAGATTCTCGAAAAAACTCTCAATTATCTCGAAAACAACCGGTTCTGGTCGATGGCACGGTAGCTTTTCACTTCAACCAACAGCCGCTGTTCGCCCAGCACGCCGACGACTGGCGACACCGGCTCGACAAACACCAAGGTTTTTGGTCTTCAGTCTGTAGTCTGCGGTCTGTAGTCTGCGGTTTTCGGCCTTCCGATGTAGCCATGCTCGATGCAGAAGCTGATTATGTCGCGTGCCAGCGGGGCCGCATCGCTCGAGCCGTGCCTGCCGTGCTCGACGATAACGGCGAGCGCTATGCCGCGGCCGGCGGTATCTTTGGCGAAGCCGGCGAACCAGGCGTTGGACGGTTTTTCCGTCGAGCCGGTCTTTCCATAGACCTTGACGCCCTCGTCGGCAAAGGCGCTGCGGGCAAAGGCAAACTCCTTATTGGCCGTGCCGCCCGGCTCGTTGACCACCGCCTGCATCCCGTCATAGACCACAGCCAGTGTCTGTTCCGACAGCCCTAAGTCAATGACGCCGGCAGTATCCTGCGGCACCGCCGCGTCGTTGCCGACGCCGACGATGAGCCGTGTCGGTTTATATACTCCGCCGCGGGCAATGGCCGCCATCGCATTGGCTACCTGCAGCGGCGTCGCCCGGCAGTTACCCTGGCCGATGCCGAACCACCTCCGTTCGCTTTCTGAAAGCCAGCCCAACTGCTCGAAACTCGTTATTGTCTCCTTCGCAGGAACATTCGATATTTGCCCCTGTGCCTGCCTGAAATCCCGTGACTCGTGTCCCGTGGCCCGTGACTCGAGTGACGGGCCGCGAGCGACGAGCGATAATTTGTGGCCGTATCCGAACCGCCAGAGCCAGTTCTGCAGCACCAACGGCTCGATTCTGTCGGCTAAACGCGAGAAATAGATATTGCAGCTTCC
The DNA here is from genome assembly GCA_964585535.1 of uncultured Pirellulales bacterium. Taxonomy (GTDB): domain Bacteria; phylum Planctomycetota; class Phycisphaerae; order Sedimentisphaerales; family Anaerobacaceae; genus JAUVYV01. The sequence goes on along the minus strand of CAZPDW010000006.1, from coordinate 12,056 downwards.
CTTAAGGGCGTTGCGTGCGTTGTTTGCCCAAAGCTCATCGTGGCCTAACCAGTTGTATCGCTTGTAAAGCCAGCAGCTTGGCCAGCCCGGCGGCGCCTTTTTTGCCGGGCAGCTTATCACCTCGTCGGCGGTGATTTTTCCCGATTGGAGAGCGGCGACTAAAATCAACGGCTTTATCACCGAACCGGGTGGATACTGGCGGTTCAACGCCCGGTTGCGCAGCGGCTCGCACGGGTCGCCGGCAAGCCGGTCATAATCGGTCCGGACCCGGTTCAAATCGAAACTCGGCAGCGAGACCAGCGACAGGATGTCGCCTGAGCCGACATCGATGACCACCGCCGCCATACCCGACCGGCAGTTCGGATTGAACCCGCAGTCCGACAGGTACGACTCAATCCTTTCCTGCAATTCGATATCCAGCGAAAGCCGAACGTCTTTGCCAAACTGCCGTTCGGTACTGTTGACGAGCCGGGCATCAATATCATAGACGAGCCGGCCCCTTCTCCCGCGGAGCAGCGGCTCACAGACGTACTCGACACCGTCCTCACGCCCGCAGAGTTCGCCGGCAAGGTACTCGGCAAGCCGGTCGCCCGCGAAAAGCTCCCTGTCCCACTGCTGCGGCGGACCCACCCAGCCAATCGTCGCCGCCGCCGTGGAGCCATAAGGATAAACCCTCTTGGCTGTAACTATTATCTCGACGCCTTCGGTATTCAAAAACTCTACCTGGGCGGCAAAAACGTCGTCGTCGCCCTTCAGCTCAAGAATCGGCTTCGCTTTGGCCATTTCAAAAATATCTGTAACCTTAGTTGTCAGCCGAAGCCGCTGCCCGGCGTCGCATCTATGCTCGAAGTCCGCAACCGCCTCCGACAGGGGGATGCTGTTGAGGTTCTGGTTGTATTTGTCAAGTATCTCGGCGCTCGGCCCGCTTCGCACCCACGCGATGAACGTCCGCAACTGCCAGATTCGCTCGTTTATATCGGCAAGCCGACGTAAAGTTTTCTGCCGGCTTTGACCAAACTCGGCAATTTTGTCGATTATCACATCCAGGTCGGCTCGACGAGATTCAAGCCCCCTAAGGGGCTCTGCCGTCGATGCGCCCCCGTCGCTGGCCCGGGCGGCATCGAGCATCTCGGCCCTGCTCTGCCGCTCGTCCAGTATGCTGCTCAGCTCGTAACTTATGGCTAACTCGAAGCGCGGCCGGTCAATCGCAAGAACCTCGCCATTGCGGTCCAGTATCTCGCCCCTGACCGTTCGGAGCTGCCGTGAGCGCCGCTGTTGGGCCTTAAGCTCGTCAATCCGTTCAGTATAAAACGAATCGTTGAACAACTGCATGCCGACCAAACGAAACAAAAAGACGGCCAGCAGCGCCGCACCGCAAAACATAAGAACTTTAATGCGCCTGTTGTACATGCATCCACCACGCCAGAGGCGGGAACAAAAACGGGCCCAGCCCGGCAGTGTATATGCTTGTCCCCAAAAGAACGGCGTACATATTCGCAGCGGCCGGTTGGCCCGTCAAAAACCCCAGAAGGGCGACCGTCAGGCCCACTAAAAAAGACGTGACGAAGATTGCCGCCGCCTGCTGCGGTATTCTGCCTATCGCAATTACACGGTTCAGATACGCCAAGGCGGTCCCGAAAAGCCCGAAGCTAATTATCCCCGGCCCCATCGCCGGGCCCGTAAGGTCGGCTGCAAATCCTATGGTGAAAGAGCAGATAACCGCCTCGTTGCCGTCATAATAGACTGCGAAAAACACTAAAAGAATCAACAGCAAATCCGGCCTGACGTTCAGCCGGGTTAGCGCTATTGCGTCCGGCAGACCGGCGGCCTGCAGAACGGCAGCAAACACAACCAGCACGGCAAACCGTATCCATCGCATCCGGTACCCCTTACGGATTCATTACTATAACTGCCACGCTGCCGACGCCTTCCATATCACAGACCGGCCTTACCGTTATATCCCATACCGAAGCGCTGTCGTCATCCGGCCGACACCGCTCTATCTTTCCGATAATCATAGGTGCATCGAGAAAGCCCGGTTTTTCCTTTGCGAAGACCGCGTCTCCGGCGGCGATGCGCCGGCTGACCGGTACCAGCTTTATCTTCGCCCGGCCGTTGCCCGCACCCTGCATCAGCATATCCACGTCGGAGCCGCCCACTCTCACCGGCATCGCGAACGCCGCGTCCGTGAACAGCTTGACCCTGCCCGTGCGTGCGCCAACGCTGCAGATAGTGCCGATGATGCCGTTGTCGGCCAGCACAAACATGCCCTGCACCACACCGTCGGCGCCGCCGCGGTTTATAAGCATTTCGTTGGTCGGCCCGCTAAGCGTGTGTTTGATTACATCGGCCGGCACCAATCCCGCCCCCTCCAGGGCGCCGAACCTGTTTCGAAGGCCGGACAACTGCTCGACTCTTTTCTGCTGCCGACGAAGCTGCTCTTCGAGGTTTGCTATGTAGTTTTGATACCGCCGGCGGCTTTCACCGGCACCGTTGGCCGGCCGGCCTCGGGCGCGCACCAACAACGGAATGCCTCTGCCGATACTCAAAGGCCAGCGAAAAATCCTCGCAAAAGCAAACTGGAATCTATTGGTAAAACTCTGCGGAGCCAGCAGAAAGATGAATCCGACCAACATAAACCAAGTGAACAGCATCCTGGCCGACGGCGGGCCAAATCGCGTTCTCCCGCCTCTGCCAATCCAGCGGCTTGTGTGCTTCCCTGCCATAAACGACCATTTGGGATTGCTGATTTTCGATTTTCGATTTACAATTCGGCAATCGGTAATAATTTGATTTTGGATTTCCGATTTGCGATTTTACAATCGACCATCGACAATCGGCAATCAAGTTCAGCTCCTGCTGTCACCACCCGTACTCGCTGTGGTCCATCGTATCCTTCCACAGCTCCAAGTTCTCAAGATAGACGCTTGTCCCGCGCGCCACGGCGCTGAGCGGGTCCTCGACGCGCTCGACCCTCAGCCCGGTTGCGTTGGCCAGAACCGTGTCCATCCCGCGAAGCAGCGAGCCGCCGCCGCAGATGTATATTCCGTTGTCAATCAAGTCGGCGGCTAACTCGGGCTCGGCCTTTTCGAGCGTTGTCGTGACGGTATCTATTATCGCGGCTATCGGCTCGCGAAGGGCTTCACGGATTTCCTCGCTGGTTATCACGATTTTTCTCGGCAGCCCCGATATGGTATCCCTGCCCGCCACTTCCATCGTCAATTCCTCTTCCAGCGGAGTCGCCGAGCCAATCTGAATCTTCACCTTCTCCGCCCTGGACTCGCCCACGAGCAGGTTGTACGTCCTTTTGAGGTGACTAATCACCGCCTCGTCCATATCGTCGCCGCCGATGCGGATGGATTCGCACGTGGCGATGTCGGCAAGACTCATTATGGCCACTTCGGTGGTTCCGCCGCCGATATCGACAATCATCGAGGCGGTCGGGTCGGTAATCGGCAGCCCGGCCCCGATACCTGCCGCCATCGGCTCATCGACGAGATAGACCTTGCGTGCGCCCGCCCGCTCGGCGCTGTCGATAACCGCCCTTCGCTCGACGGCGGTTATCCCGCTCGGCACGGCGACCACAACGCGGGGCCTTACCAGCCCCCCGCGACCGTGTACCTTCCGGATAAAATAACCTAACATCGCCTCGGTTATCTCGAAGTCGCTGATGACGCCGTCCTTCAGGGGCCTTATCGCGCTTATTGAGCCGGGCGTCTTGCCGAGCATCTCATGAGCGACAAGGCCGACGGCTTCACCGTTGTTCAGTACGATGTTGGTGCCTTTGCGAACTGCAACTACCGAGGGTTCGTTGAGGACAATCCCTTTGCCGCGAACACAGACAAGCGTGGTACAGGTACCGAGGTCGATACCCATATCCATACTGAACAAACCTAAAATCGTGTCCAGCAGCACGCTCGAGTCCCTTCTTTGCTATATTGCTTTCAGCGGGCGCATTCTATCACGTCCGGGCGGGATTCTCAAACGCCTTATATGGCGTTTGGGGTCCCGTTTTTGTTCAACAGCCGTCTGCTACGGTATCTTGAAAAGGGTACCATACTGAAAATAGCACTTGTAGGCAACAAATATTGTGGTGGCCAGCACCACGCCGAACGCAAGGGCAAGAATAACCGTGTACAGGTTACTGCGTGCCATCGGCTTACCCGCACGTGCCGGAGCATTTGAAACCATTGTGTACCCCTATGAGAATTCCAAATACAATTTAAACAACTTTACAGATTCGTCGATACGTTGTCCCCTACCTTTGGCGGCTGCTGAACCAGCTCGAGCACACCAAGGGCCTTGTCGGTATCCACGTCTATAATCAAAAGGTCGCAAATAAAATCGCTTCCGCGCGTCACGTGAAATCGCATGCCCTGTTTCACTCCGTCCGCCGAGCCAATCGATATACTGGCCCAGGAATTCTTCAAATCCACGCCTGATATAAGCCCTTTAAGGGCGATATTCACCCCCAGCGGCTCAGCCGGCCGGGCTATGCCCCTTTGCGGCGTCACCGGGGCGCTGACCGCAGCCACCCTGCCGCCCGACTGCAGAAGTTTGTCCATCCTGTTTTGTAAATCGCTTTTTTCCTCTACCAAACGCTTCTTCTCGGTATCGAGCGTCTCTATAATCGCCATCTTCTCGACCAGGGCGGTATTCGCTTCGGCAAGCTGCTTGCGGTCTTTAATTTGCTGCTGCTTGAGCGTGTTCAACTCTTCGAGTGTTTTGTCCAACAATGCCTGTTTGTCCTTTGCAGTCGCCGTGAAAGACTCCACGACAGTTACCCAGCTATTTACCTTCTCTTCAAGCTTGGCCTTTTCCCTCTGGGCGCTCTTCAGGCCCACCTGAAGCTCGTCGGTCTGTATCTTCAGCGCTGCAATCTGGTCGTTGAGTTTCTTTTCGAGCTCGTCTTTTTGCTTGATTTTCTCGTCAAGCTGCTTGTTCAGACCGCTCACCTTTCTACTCAGGGCATCGTGCTGTGTCCTCTGGGTGGTGTATTTGTCCCTGTAATTGCCGGCATTGGCCACGTAAGTGACGACGATACCGCACAGAAAAATCGACGCCAAGGTCAACAGGATTATCAAAATCTTCGTAAGCCCGCTCAAATTCAACTCCTTTCACTAAGATTTACCAAAATCCCCAGCAGGTCTGCGGATTGTACACCGCATCTCACAACCTGTAAACAATATAATTGTACGTTTTCAGGCCGTCCGCGTCAAGTTAATTCTGGTAATTTTGCCCTGCCACATACCCCCTACCCACTTTCACCGTCCGATATGCTCGCGGTTTATGCACTGCAACACCGCTTTTGCAGCCGCTATGCGGACGAATTTTGACTCATTTTTTATTAGTTCCGGCAGGTAACTCTGAAGCCGGCCGGTGCCAATCTGGCCTATAGCCAGTGCCGCTAACACACTTACGCGCTCGGCTGCCCCTTTTTCCGGCCCGTTCGTCAGCTTCTTCTTGAAAACCTCGATAACCTCCGGCTCGCCGGTGGTCTCGCCGAGCATCCCAAGCTGCTCGGCCGCCATCAGCCGAACCTCTAAAATGTCATCATCCAGCATCGTTATCAGGGCATCCCTCGCCTGTACCGTGCCGAGCGCCCCCATTGCCCGAACGCCCGAAGCACGCTCGTCTGCGTAAACGCTTATCAGCATCACCCACAATTTTTGAAGTATCCGTTCGTCCCCGAGCCGGGCCACGCCCTCTGCGGCGTTGAGCCGGACCTTGTCGTCCGAGTCCTCACTGCGCATCGCCTGATACAAAAGCCCTGTCGCACTTCTGTCGCCGCTTTTGCCCAACAAAAATGCGGCGTTGGCCCTGATTTTCTGGTCGCTGCTCCGTATCGCCTTGCGGATAAACTCAAGGCCGCCCTGGCCCATCCCGGCCATTGCGTACGCAGCCGCAATCCTGACATTTTCATCTTCGTCGGGGTCCGTGAACAGTTGCGCAACGGCGCTGCGAGCCGGAGCATACCGCGTATCACCGATGGCCACAGCCGCCGCAAAACGCACCGGCACATATTCGTCTGCGAGCAGCAGCCGAACTGTGCCCATAAGCTCGGCCTGTCTCGTAGAGGCGACAACCTCGACGGCATTGGTCCTGACCCGCGGGTCGTCGTCGGCAAGGCCCTGCCGTACAATACGCACCGCGTCCGCTTTCAAGCTATTGGCTATTCCCGCCCCTGAACGTCCCGCAGCCGGCTGCCAGCTACCGTCACAGCCCGAAAACAAAACCGCCCCGGCCGCCGCCAGGAGGCAGAGGCACAAAGCGCAGCGGCTGTTAAGATATATTTGTTTGAGCTTCATCTCTTAGCGCCTATATTCTTTGCCTTTTGAACGTTTTTCTTTCTTTTTGAAAACAATCCGCAAAGCTGAGTTGTAACCAGCATTCCCAGACAAATCTGGCACGCGTAATCCAGCCATCGGCCATACCTGCTGAAAAATGTCGTCCTTTCATCTATCGGCATATTGTCGGCGAACCAGCCGGCAATGCCTTTTCTTTCCAGCGCCTTTTTCGGCAGATTGCCCGCGACAAAATCATCTCTGATTCGGCCCAAACTGTCAATAAGACAGCTAACTCCTGTGTTCACGCTTCGCAGGACAGCGATGCGGTTTTCCACCGCCCTGAAGGCACACACAGCCGTATGCTGTGCCAGCTCGGTGCTCGCCAGCATGTGGGCGTTGCTGAATTTGACAAACCAGCCGTCGTTGCTGATATTCACCAACCAGTCGATGCGTTTTCGGCCTTGCTCGTCAAGGGCAAATCGCCTCGCCATCGCCGGCACTGCATCCTCGTAGCAAATCATCACGCTGAAGCGGTACAATCGTCGCTGGTTGGCGGTGGTCATCTCGAATACGGTATATTCGGTGCCCGGCTCAATCGTGTAGTCGTAGTCGTAGGGTGTAAAGCCGAGCAGCAGCTTATGAAGCACAGGGGCTTCGTGCTTAAAGGGAATATACTCTCCGAAAGGGACAAGGTGAATCTTGCTGTAACGCTGCGGCGACTGCGTGCCGTCGGGCCGGTACAGAAAGGCCGAGTTGTACCTGTCAAAAACTCCTTTTTCCTCTGTCAATCTTGGCCTGATGTCGTAAGCGCCGACAAGTAAGAACGCCTTGTTCAGTGCGTGTTTTTTCAGGGCACTGTCGAAGGCGACGCTTTTTTGCGGCGAGGCGAGATAAGGCCAACTCTCTTCATTCAACGGCGCCTGAACCATCGTCTCGGGCCAGGCAATCAGCCGGGCGCCGGCCGCAACACACTGTCTGCTCTGCTCGAGCAAACCGTCGAAAATCTGCTGTTCCGCTGAAAACGACTGCTTGACCGCCTGCGGGACATTCGACTGGACCGCGCCGACGAGCGGCCCGGTTTCAACACATTCGTCCGATTGACCTGTTCGCCATCGCCCGTAAAAAATTGCACCGGCCAGCACAACACAGACCAAAGCTGCCTTTAGAAAATTAGCTGACCTGAAGATGCTCTTCTGATGGGCTGCAATTATCAGCTCAGCCAGAAGCCCGTTGACCATACCCACCAGAAACGATACGCCCGCCGCCCCGAATATGTCGGCGAGCTGAATCAAGCTTATATTCGCATACTGGCTGTGCGCAAGATAATGCCAGTAAAAGCCGCCAAGGAAAAGCCCCTGCAGGTTCTCCGCCGCCACTACCACTACCGGCACCGCAATAATAAGCGGTATGTTCTTTCGCCTGCAATAGCGAACCGAAAGCGCCATCACCGGCCATAACAGGGCTGTGTACAAACAGAACGCAACCCAGCCGCCCACCGTAACATAGCCCATCCAGTATATATTGACTAACCAGAAGACAGAGCCGGCAAACCACGCGGCAGCCGACAACCAAACCGGCCTCGCCCGCGGCGAACAGGCCAGGACAAACGGCACATACCCAACCCACGCCAACGGCCAGAAACTAAGCGCCCGCCCGGCGGTTGACAAACTCAAAAGCGCCGCACTTACCGCAAAGCCGGCGCCTGTCAACAGGATGGCAGCCGATTTCTGATTTCTGGTTGCCGATTGATTATTGCTCATTGCCGTCCACTATACGTTATACGCTGCTTAACGCTGTGCCGATGTTGATTATGCTGTATCGCCTGCCGTTGTTCATTCGAACGCCAAGTTGTTTTGTGATAATCCTGAGCAGCCCTCTGTCCGACGTAACCTGCCCGGCGGATATGCCCATATCTGTCAGCAGCCGTCTTAGCTCGTTTAATTCCTCGGCTTCGAGAAAAGGGCGTTTCTGCTGTTCGCTTTTCGGTTGGCGCCAATCCGCCAGTCGCTCTCCGGCCTTTTCGGCGTAATCAGGCGATATCTCGATTCCCGTATAGCGCCTGGACAGCGAAGCCGCGGCCGCCGCCGTGGTTCCCGAGCCCACAAAAGGGTCGAGCACCCAGTCGCCTTTGCTGGAGCTTACCGCGACGATTCTTTCCAGCAGCGGCTGCGGCATCTGGCACGGGTGCCAGCCGGCACGCTCCTTGAACGTCCCGCAAACGCGCGAGTAACTGTCCCAGACGTCGTTGGGCATCTTGCCTTTCGGATTCGCTCGCCGGTCGTTGTAGATTAACTGCCTGTCCGAAGGTACTCGAACCGCATAGTCGTTAAATGTGAAGTTCTTTTTGTCTTGGACGAAGTAGAATATATGCGTGTGCGAGCGGGCGAACTTGTCCTTCGTCTGCTGGCCGAACGTGTAATGCCAGATGAGCCAGTTGCGCATCACTAAGCCAAGCTCGTCGGCGATGATTTTCACATTCGCCGCATAGTCGTCGCCTATCGCAATGTAAAACGAGCCGTCCGGCTTCAATACCCTCTTGCACACGCTCATCCAGTCCTTCGTCCACGCAACGTATTTCTCGCTCTTGACCTTATCCTGGTACTTGTCATACTTATAGCCGATATTGAAAGGCGGGTCCGCAAAAATCAAATCGGCAAACGGCTCGTCAACCTTGCCCAGCACCTCTATACAATCCCCGCAGATTATCCTGTTCAAAAACTTCTGCATTTCGACATTTTACAAAGCCCCTGTTGATTTTCAAGGAGATTCAAGAACAGAAGCATCTTACGGGCAAGACAGCGGACAACAAACAATGAACTATAAACTATTCGGCTTGATGACTTTTTGCTCGGTGAATGTCTTGCCGGTGAGATATTCGGTGAAGGTAATTTTAACGGTCAGCGGCCTGGTAAAATCTTTAACGATACCTGCGACGTTGAACGTGAACCGATAGTTAATGGTTATCATCGTGGCGAACCAGAGTTTTTTCAGCTCGTCCGCACCGACCGTCCACTGGCCCAACCTGGCCTTGCCGTCGTCTTTGTTCAGGTCCCAGAGCTGCACCTCGACGGCCCCCGCCGCCTTGAGCACATCGCCGGTTTCATCGACCGGCTGAACATAGACAATCAGCGTCTCGGCCGTGCCGTCTTTGTCCTCATCGTAGAAATTGGTATATCTGCCAATCCTGATTTCCTTGATGTGATTGAGCCGTTCGGCCCGCCGTTCGCCGCCTAACTTCGACAGGACCGCGACCTGCTTTTTAAGCTGCTGGTTTTGGGCCTCGGCCTTTTCAAGCTTGACCTGCAGCCGCTGTTTTTCAGCCGTTAACTGTTGAACCTGCTGCAGCCGAACCGCTGTCGTGCTGCCTGCTTCACAGCCCGCCGTAAATACAAGCAGCCCACAGGCCAGAACGACTATCCACCACAGGAACGGCGGACAGGCCCGGTTCGTTGTTCGTAGTTCGTAGGTCATTGTTGATTTCTGTTTGCGATTTCCGATTTATGACTTTTGCACTTATGCTCTTGTGCTCTTGCGATTTCGGATTTAGGTCTTCAGTCCGCTATGCGCTGTCTTTGCCTGCTATCTCAGGCGCCTTCTGGATAATCCTGTCGGCCAGGCCGTATTTTATCGCCTCATCCGCCTCAAGCCAGAGATTCCGGTCGCAGTCGGTTTCTATTTTCTCGGCCGGCTGGTGAGTGTGGTCCGACAAAATCTTATACAGCCGCTCCCGCAGCCGCAATATCTCTTTGGCCTCGATATCAAGGTCGGTGGCGGGACCCGTCAAGACCCCCGTCAGCAGCGGCTGGTGCAGCAGCACCCTGCTGTTTTTCAGCATCAGCCGTTTGCCCGCCTTGCCGCCCGTCAACAAAACCGCCGCCATACTCGCCGCCTGGCCGACACAGTAAGTCGCTACCTCACATCGCAAAAACTGCATCGTATCATAGACGGCAAGGCCGGCCGATATCGACCCGCCCGGAGAATTGATATACAGGTGCACGTCGCTCTTGCTGTCCTCATTGCTCAGGAAAAGCATCTGTGCAATCAGCACATTGGCCGCAGCATCGTCAATCGCACCGCCGACAAAGACCACCCTGTCCTTCAGCAGACGCGAATAAATATCGTACGCCCGCTCGGTTCGCCCGCTCTTTTCAATCACTATCGGCACTAAATTCTGGTTCACTGCTCTGTACCTTTCTGCCTCGTTCAGCTCATAGCTCATAACTCAAAACTCATAACTCTTGTGCTCTTATTTCTTATCTTCGGGTTTGGCTTTTGCTTTTTTGCCTTTCTTGTCATCTTCCTCGCGGAGCACCACGTCAATCAGCCCGTACTCGAGCGCCTCATCGGCGGTCAGATACCTGTCCCTTTCGGTCTCGGAGGCAATCTGCTCGACGGGCCTTCCCGTATGTTTGGCCAAAATGCCGTTTATCATATCCTTGGCCTTGAGAATCTCCTGCGCCTGAATCTTGATATCCGCCGCCTGACCATAAACGCCGCCCCAGGGCTGGTGCAGCATAACCTTTGCGTGCCCGAGTGCGTGCCGCTTGCCCTCCGTCCCTGCGGCCAATATAACCGCCGCCCCGGACTGCGCCCTGCCGATACAGTAAGTCGCAATCGGAGAATTCACAAAGCGCATCGTATCGTATATCGCCATCGTATCATCGACACTGCCACCGGGCGAGTTGATGTATAAGCTTATCTCGCTGCTGCGTTTCTGGTTGTCCAAATACAGCATCTTCATTATCACCTCAGCCGCCCTGGCGTACGTTATCTCGCCTATCAGAAAGACAATCCGGTTCTCCAGCAGCAAATCGTCTAAGCTCATCTGCCGGTACCGCTGGTACTGCCCCGCCTGGCCGTACTGAAGTGAGCCCAAAGCGTATTTATCCGCCTGCCGAACCTGGTTGTATATTTCGCCGCCGCTGCCGGCTGCTAAAACAGCTTTTTGTTCGCGTCTGTTGTACATTTGGTGGTCCTGATGATTTATCGGTTCTTTTCGGTTCTTGGTTTTGCCCGTCAGGGATTCTGCGAATTTTTTTGTTTCGCCGTCTTGCGCTTTTTGCTCACTTTCTTTGCGCCCGCATCCTTTTTGGATGATTTTTTGGCTGCCTTTTTTGTTTTTTTCTTCGGCGTTTTTTTCGTTATTTTTGCGTCTTTCTCCGGCGCAGCCTCCGTTATCTTCGCCGATTCGAGAAGCTGAGCGATGCACTTTTCGTCCCGCACCTGCAGTCCAAATTGCGCCAGTGAGCCGTCGCGAGCCATTTCTTCCCGCAATCTTTCCGGACGCTGGCCCCGCTCAATCGCTAACCGGGCGATGTGCCCGTTAATCTCCTCCTCGCCGACCTCGACGCCCAGCTTCTTGGCGACCTTGTCCATTATGAAGAACGTCTTCAATTGCTCCTTCGCACTCTCCTCGCTGCCGGCCCGAAGCTGCTCCATCTGCTCTTCTATCTGCTCGCGCGACAGCCCCCTGCTCAAAAGCATTACATATTGCCGCTTAAACACGGTCTGCGCTTGCTCGGCAACGATATCCAGCGGCAGCTCGAAATCCGTCTTATCGAGCAGGTGCTTATATATCTGCTCGGCCATCTCCGTCCTTACCTGCTTCTCTAACCGGCCCTGAAGCTGGTCTTTGACCCGTTCGCGAAGCTCCTGCTTGCTGTCAACACCTAAACGCCTGAGAAAATCTTCATCCAGTTCAGCCGGCCTGAGCCATTTGACATCCTCTACCTTGATGTGGATATCCACCTCCTTGCCCCGGTATTGCTC
>CAZPDW010000005.1:0-30951 GCA_964585535.1 uncultured Pirellulales bacterium | reverse complement strand
GCAAAATATATGACCTTCAGGCCGCAAAAAAACGAACCCAATTCAAACCCAATTTTCCGCCGCAAGCCCCCGGCTTCATGCCGGGGGTTCATCTCCCCCCCTCGCCCCCTACCCAACCCGCCACTGCCCGTTTTTCCCCCGTCTCTGCGAAAAAGCCGCCTGCCCCCCTCCTTCGTGCAAACTTCTATTGCTGACTGTATAATAAGATTCAGCCATGAGTAACAGAGAGCAATTCACATCAACCGACAGTGGCCTGCTGGTGTTGGCGCCGGCCAAGCTGAATCTGTCCCTGCTCATAGCGGGCGGACGGCCGGACGGCTATCATGAGATAGAGACGGTAATGACCAAGATTGACTACTACGACGAAATCCTCATTGAGCCGGGAAAGAAAAAGGGCATCGAGCTGGTTTGCAAAGGCCCATACCCGGTTCCGGGCGGCGAGGACAATCTCGTATTCAAAGCAGCCGCCTTGCTTCTGAAGGAATGTGGGATACAGGCCGAGTTGAGATTCACGTTGACCAAGAATATCCCGGCCGGTTCGGGACTGGGTTCGGCAAGCAGTGACGCCGCGGCGGTCCTTGTGGGGCTGAGGCGTTTTCTGAATTTGCATCTCGGCGACAGCGAGCTTTTAGAGATGGCGACGGCCCTGGGGGCAGACGTGAGCTTCTTTTTGGGCGGGCCTTTGGCGTTATGCTGGGGAAAAGGCGAAAAAATTGAGAAACTGCCGGAAATTTTTGACTTTTCAGCCGGTTTGTTCCTGCCGAACATAAGTGTCTCTACGCAAAGGGTTTATGCGAACTACAGGCACGAGCCGGCGGTTTATTCGGAGCTGTCGGCCCGAATAGGCCGGCTTATTGAAAAAAACAGGATTGATTTAGTCTCAGGAATGTGCGCAAATATGCTGCTAAAAAGCTGTTTTGAATTGTATAAAGCCCTTGCCGGGCTGAAGGCAGGAATGGAATCATACGGTATTATACCGGTGTGTCTGAGCGGTAGCGGCTCGGCGATGTTTTGTATAATTAACGACAGCAATCAGGAAGGAGTGAGAAAGAATCGAGACAAACTTAAAGAGGATTTTAGCTGCAGGAGCATTATAGTAACTAACAACAGATGGTGAACTATTAGGTGAGGCAAGAGAAAAATGGAGATCAGCGAAGTCAGAGTCAAACTAATCGAGAACAAAGACGACAGGTTGAAGGCCTTTTGTTCGGTGACGATGGACAACGAGTTTGTGGTTCGCGATATAAAAATCATTGAGGGCACCAGCGGTTTTTTTGTGGCTATGCCTTCGAGGAAGATGAGCGACCATTGTGAGAAATGCGGGGGCAAGAACCACCTCCGCGCAAAGTTCTGCAATAACTGCGGCGCCCCTCTGCCGGAGGACAGGGCCAGGAAGGACCAGAAGGGCAGAATGAAGCTGCACGCGGACATTGCACATCCGATAAACGCCGAGTGTCGCAAGAAGATACAGGACAAGGTTACCGCGGCATACAAGGAGGAAGTGGAAAAGTCAAAACAGCCGGATTACCAGCCGGTTAATATGGACGAGCCGGACGACGATGTGCCCGAGATAGTCACATAGTCCAGTGTTTTGTTACCTATAAAATGATGTACAAAAGAAGATATTCTTGCTGATACAAAAAGAAAAAACATCGTCAAGAAGATCTAAAATGCCAGCAAAACACTATATTGTTGAATTGGCAAGTGGAGAGGGAAATCAACTTAAACGGCTTATTAGCACCGGCAGGGTGGCTGCCTACAGACAACGCCATGCACGTATTCTGCTGCTTACAGACCAAGTAACACAAGGTGCTAAAATGCTCGATGACAACATTGCAAAAGCGGCCAATTGTGGCAGAGCAACTGTGGAACGAGTCCGTAAGCGTTTCGTCGAAGAAGGGCTGCAGGCGGCTCTGGGAAGGCACAAATCTACGCGTCAATACCAGCGTAAACTCGATGGCGATGGTGAAGCACACTTGATAGCATTATCCTGCAGCAAACCGCCGGAAGGTTATAACCGATGGACGTTACGGCTTTTGGCTGACAGAATGGTCGGTTTGGAATACGTGGTTTCATTGTCGTATCAGACGGTTAGGCGTACGCTAAAAAAAACGAACTTAAGCCGTTGCTGATGGAACAATGGTGTATTCCACCAAAGTCTAACGCAGAATTTGTTTGCCGGATGGAAGAGGTTTTAGACGTATATAAGCGGCCCTATGACTGCAACCATCCACAGGTCTGTTTTGATGAGCGGCCCAAACAATTGATTGGAGAAATACGCAGACCGATTCGGGCAACACCAGGCCGACAGACTCGTTATGATTATGAGTACAAGCGTAATGGCGTGGCCAATTTGTTTATGATATTCGAGCCGTCGGCGGGTAAAAGACATGTAAGAACTACTGAGAGACGAACGAAAAAAGACTGGGCCTGGTGCATACGTGAGCTGGTTGACGAGATATATCCAAAGGCGGATAGTATTGTGCTGGTAATGGGCGATCTTAATACCCGTAAAAAAGCTTCGTTGTTCGAAGCATTTGAACCGGCGGAAACCAAGCGTATTGCCGACAAACTTGAAATACACTATACGCCCAAGCACGGCAGCTGGCTGAATATGGCAGAGATAGAGATCAGTGTTTTGTCTCGACAGTGTTTAGCAGAGCGAATGGAAGATATAAAAAGATTAGAAAATGAAGCAATAGCGTGGGCAGAAAAGCGAAACGCCAAGGAGACAAAAGCAGACTGGCGATTTACGACAGAGGATGCTCGGATAAAACTAAAGAAATTATATCCGTCATTACAAGAGTAACAAAGCACTGGTCGGGGCGACAGACCTTGTGTTGGGGAGTTTTGTCTATGTGGTAAGGTCTTCGAGAACCTTATCGAGGGCGACGTCCAGGCGCTCGTTAAGGTTGTATTTACCTTCCGTAATCTGCCGGCGGACGTCGAGTACCTTTTCCCTGCGGACCTCCGGCAGTGAAGCGATTCTTTTCAGGACCTGGCCGATTGGCGTGTGGTTGATATTTTCGAGGATCTGTTCCATAATCAAATCCTCATTGCCGGCAATGCCTTCGCTCGCCGGCTCGGCGTTGTGATTTTGCTCTTCAAAAAAACTGTTACGACTGAATTCTGTCATCTTGCTCGTTACCTTTTCTGCCGTGCCGAAGACGAAAGCATCCATCATTTCATCCTAAAACGGCCAACCACTATATCTTGTATGTCCCATAAATCCTTTCTGGGACTGGAAAACGCCATTACAGTGTTGTTATCGACAAGGGCAACAACAAAACTTTAGAAAAGTTTGCCGCGCACTTAACTACTGTTCAAAGCTTGGATTAGGTTATTTCCTGGACAAATTGCGACTATCAATGCCAAAAAAACACACCAGGAATTAGTGATTTTAGCCGCTGATAAGGTGTCAGGGGGCCGCGGAGAGCGTATTTAGTAAAACAGGCAGTATACTACATATTGTGTTCCGGCTGGAGGGGCTTGAAGGTCATATATTACGGGACTGTGGGGGCTTACAGTCGGGCCGGCGGGTTTTTTATCGGGACTGACCGGCGCGGACGATGGGCTCGATGGCGGCCTGCGGCTGCAAGCCGGCAGGGGAGTAACGATTCCTGCGGCACCTTTGCGGCGGCTAATCGGCGCATTTAGACGGCGAAGAACTGTCTGAGGAAGTTCCGGCTCTGTATGAGCGATGCCTTTCTTGCGGCAAGTGAGCCCTCGAAGGAGCTGTCCTCGACCTCTATAACGGCGCAGCCGGTGTAGTTTATATCTGTCAGGGCCGAGATGAAGCCGGCCCAGTCCACGTCACCGAGCCCCGGTATCTTGGGTTTATGAAACTTTAGAGGGGTTGACAGTATCCCGACGTCCTCGAGTTTTTCCCAGAGGATTTTTGCGTCCTTTAGATGCACGTGAAATATGCGATTTTTGAATTCGTATATGGCCTTGACCGGGTTCATAAGCTGCCAGACGAAGTGTGACGGGTCGAGGTTCAGGCCGAAGCTCTTTGATGGAATCTCTTTGAACATTCGGCGCCAGATAGCCGGGCTGTGGGCGAGGTTTTTGCCGCTGGGCCATTCGTCCTGCGTGAAGTACATCGGGCAGTTTTCGATGGCAATTTTGACTTTTTTTTGCTCGGCGAACCTGACAATCGCAGGCCAGACTTTTTTGAACTGCTTGAAGTTTTCTTCCAGGTTTTTTGCGGGGTCTCGCCCGATGAAGGTATTGACGACGGGGACGGAGAGCTTTGCCGCGGCGGCGATGACCTTAGTTATATGCTCGATTGCCGCGTTGGCCGTTTTTTTGTCCGGGTCGAGCGGGTTGGGATAGTAAGCCAGGCCGGAGATTGTCACATTCTTTTTTTTGAGCAGTTTTTTGAGCGAGGCGGCCTTTGCGTCGCTGAGCTTTGCGACGTCTATGTGGGTAACTCCGGCGTATTTTCGCTCTGCCTTTCCGACGGGCCAGCAGGGCACCTCGACGCAGGAAAAGCCGTTATCAGCGGCAAAGTCCAGAACCTGCTCGAGTGAAAGCTCGGGCAGTATTACGGAAAGAAATCCCAGTTTCATCATTTCTCACACTCCTTAGTTTAAGTAACGCTTACCCATTTTCTTTGTTCATTGCTTTCCATAATTTTTTCGCAGAGGACAAGCTCTCGCAGGCCGGCTTTGAAGGTCGGAAACGAAGGCGTCGCTTCGGTATCGCCGGCAGCGATGTATGTGTAGAATTCTTTGAACAGTTGTTTGGATGTGTCGGGGAAACCTTCGTTATGTCCGCCCGGGAAACCAATCAGGTTTCTTACTTCGGGATAGACCAGCGACGGGTCTTTGAGCATTTCTTCGTTGCTTCCGTCTCGTCTGCCGAGCCAGATATGATTGGGTTTTTCCGAATCCCAGGAGACGGCTTTTTTCGAGCCGTCCATCTCGAAATACAGGCGGTTTTTTCTGCCGGCGGCGACCTGGCTTACGGTCAGGACGCCGTGGGCGTCGTTGTTGAAGTGAAAAAGGACGGTGGCGTAATCCTCGGTATTTATCTTTATGTCTTTGTAATCTTCTGGTTTGAGGAGCTTGCCGGCGTAGGTCTCGAGCGGTTTGAGCGGTTTTTTTCTTGTTTTGTGGAAGGTGGCGAAGTCGGCGAAGACCTCGATGATTTTAAGGCCGGTTACATATTCGATGAGGTCAATCCAGTGCGAACCGATGTCGGCGATGGCGCGTGATTTGCCGGAGAGTTCGGGTTCGAGTCGCCAATTGTAATCGGTCGGGTAGAACAGCCAGTCCTGGAGATACGAGCCGTGAACGGCGAAGAGCTTACCGAACTCGCCTTTTTCGACCATCATTTTTACCTGGCGCATCAGCGGGTAATAGCGGAAGTTGAAGTGCACGGCGTTGGCGAGTTTTTTCTCAGCCGCTAATTTGACAAGTTCTTCGGCCTGGTCCGAGGATATAGCCAGCGGCTTTTCGCAGATAACGTGCTTGCCGGCCTGCAATGCCTCTTTGGACATTTTGTAATGAAGGTTGTTCGGCGTACAGATATGAACTGCTGTGATGTTGCTGTCGGCTAAGAGTTTTCTGTAGTCGCCGTAGTAATTTTCGACGTTCAGCATCGCGGCTTTTGTTTTGGCGGTTTCTTCATCGACGTCCGCCAGGGCGATAACATCGATATTACCGAGCCGGCGCAGGGCCTCGATATGTGCCGGGCCGATGAAGCCCGTTCCTATAACACCAACTTTGAGCTTGCTCATTGGTTGTACCCTTAAAATCGAATAGGTTTATTTATTAAATATCGACGCCCGTGGGCAAATTGCAAATCACGGTGTTATTTGCATTAAGCATGGGTTTTTCGTCGAGTGTCAGGCCGATGTTGGCGCCGTCGGTGACGGCGGCCCTGAGGTTGCGGACCTGTTTCAGGTCGCCGATTTTCTCGACTGTGAGTCCTGCGGCGAGGAGTTTGTCATAGAAGCTGTTGTCCGACTCGACCTTTGCCAGGATGACGTTATCGGCCTTGACCGTACTTTTTTTAAATTCGTTGTTCATCAGCGTCACCCGGCCGTCTCTTTTGATTTCCAAGACCGTAGAGTTGGCGATGACGGTAACGGGATGTTTGTATGTTTTGCCTTTGAGACCTTCGCCGTTGCCGCCTGCGAATCTCTTTACCATAACATCGTAGTGGCACGGCTCCATCCAGCTTGCGAACTGAGTGTTCTCGGTGACTATATAAACCTTTTTGCCGTCGATGCCGAGTTTTTCGGCCGTATCCGCCGCTCCGAAGTGGTCGCCCCAGATGAGCACGGTACCGCCGCACTTGACGGGCTTAGCTTTGTCTTTCGGGTAGAAGGTGCAGTTTTTGTTTTCGCACCGCAGGACGTCCTCGAAGCTGACGACTCGTGGCAGGTCGATTCCGGGTATGTCGGGTCGTACGACCGTGCCGCCGGTCGCCAGGGCTACGACGTCGAATTTTTTCAAATCGTTCATCTTCGGCTCGGTATGGTATTTGACTTTGATACCGAGTTTTTTGACCTGTCGTCGAATCCAGTCGGCGTACCAGCGCATTTTGTTTTTGCAGGAGACGGTGCAGCAATAGAGAATTGCGCCGCCTAATTCGCCTGTTTTCTCGAAGATTGTGACGTTATGGCCCCGGAGCGTGGCGATTCGGGCGGCCTCCATACCCGCAGGGCCTCCGCCTACGACAGCGATGTTGCAGGCCTTTTTGGCGGGAGTTAGATTCAGGAAACGTTCGTCGCCGACTGCAGGGTTGATGGCGCATCGCAGGTCTCTTTTTATCATCAGCGATTCCTGCCAGCAGCCGACCAGGCAGGAGATGCACTTTCTGATTTGGTCGGTTTTTCCTGCCCTGGCTTTGTTGGCCCAGTACGGGTCGGCAATCATCTGCCGGGAGAATCCCACCATATCCGCTTTTCCCTGAGCGAGGATTTTTTCGCAGACGGCCGGGTCTCTCAAGCTGTGGCTGGTGATGACGGGGATATTGACATTTTTTTTGACTTCGTCGGCGGAATAGGTGTTCCAGCCCTGCGGATAATACATCGGGTCCATAACAGGTGCGGGCGCCTCGAAGATGCCGGCGGTGATGTCGAGGTAAGCGCAGCCGTGCTGTTCCATCAGCTTTGCGACGTTTACGCTTTCCGCCAGTTCCCTGCCGCCTTCGATGAACTCATCGCCGGAATATCGGATGCCCACCGGGAAATCCCGTCCGCACTTTGTCTTTATTCTGCTGATGATTTCGAGCGGGAAACGCATTCGGTTGATGAAGTTTCCGCCGAAGCGGTCGTGTCTTTTGTTGACGTATGGGCTCATAAACTGAGCTATCAGGTAGCCGTGGGCGGCGTGCAGCTCGACCGAATCGAAGCCGGCCTGCTGGATGCGCCAGGCGGCCTCGGCGAATTTTTCGACCAAATCATAAATTTCCTCGATAGTCATCTCGCGTATCGATTTACCCGCTGCGACCTGCTCGGCATAGACGACCTCGTGTCCTGCCGAGCCGGGCAGGTCAACGACGCTGTCGGAAGCGCTCATCAGGCCTTTTCGGGGCCAGGCGGCCTGTCTTCCCGGGTGCTGAATCTGGACGGCGCATTTGGCGCCGTGTCGGTGGATTGCCTCTGCAAGGTTTGCGAGACCCGGTATGAGCGGGTCAGCGTCGGCGGCAAGGCAGGTAACGGTAGGTCTGCCGGTGGCCTTGTCGGGGGCGGTAGCGCCGATGATAATAAAGCCACAGCCGCCTTTTGCGACTTGCTCGTGGTATGTGATGACCCTTTGATTAACCGAGCCGTCGGCGTTGGCCGAGCTGATGTCGGTCGGAACCATTGCGATTCGGTTGGGGACGGTGAAGTTGCCGATTCGGATGGGGCTGAACATAAGCGGGTAACGATTGCCGGCCATATTTTTCTCCTCGTATGCTAAGAGCGGGTGCGGCGAATTAGTGTCTATCCTAATATTTTTTAGACAGGATAACAGGATTGACAAAAAAGTTTTTTATTTATCCGCCTATGGTGTCCCCAAGAGACTGTATTATCCTGTAATCCCGTCAAAAAAGGGGTTATCCGGGTCAGTTATTTTTTGGTTTTTCGTTTGTAACATTCTTCCATAATCGCCTCGGTTGCGGTAGCTCCGAATCGGGTGCAGCCGATTTCGCGTACCTCGAGCGCCTTATCGAGGGTTCGGACGCCGCCGGCGGCCTTGACCTGGACTTTGTCGGAGACGGTCTTTCGCATGAGCTTCAAATCCTCGATGGTTGCGCCGCCGCCGGCAAAGCCGGTCGATGTCTTGACGAAGTCGGCGCCGGCATTTTCGCAGAGCCGGCAGGCCTTTTCCTTCTGCTCGTCGGTAAGGTAGTAGTTTTCGAGGATTACCTTGACGAGGCAATTGTTTTTGTGAGCAAGAGCAACCACCGCCCTGACCTCGTTTCCGACGTAATCGAAATCGCCGCTTTTTAGCTTACTGATGTTGATAACCATATCCAGCTCCTTAGCGCCGTCTAACAGCGCCTGCTCGGCCTCGAAGAGTTTTGTCTCGGTCTTGTTGTAGCCGTGCGGAAAGCCGATGACGGTTGTGGGTTTGATATCGGTGCCGGCGAGCTGTTTGACGACCATAGCCAGCGCCGCCGGCGGACAGCACACGGTAGCCGTATTGTACTTTTTTGCAACTTCGCAGCCGGCGATGATTTCGTCGTCGGTAAGCTGGGGTTTGAGAAGCGAGTGGTCAATCATCTTGGCAATATCGTTACAGGTATAATCCATTGCGGTTCCTCCAGGAACTGGTTTTCTTCTGTTTCCGTTGACTCGAACAGATGGTTATTTTAACCATTGCAACTCTTTCGGCAAGTAATTTTAGCAGAAAGCGATTTGGTGTTTTCAATTTCGGCATCTGCGTATAAAATAACCGGGACTGATTGTGCTTTGAACATTTGGATATTCGATGATGGTCAAGAGCATTTTTTGTTTATTTTTGGTTACAGCAGCGTTAGAACCGGCATCCGGCGGGGAACAGCTGCGGCTTTCGACGCTGGTTACGGCGCCGGATGTGCTGCGGCATCTGTCGAGCGATGAGGGCATCGACAGGGCCATCGAGTGGTGCAGCAAGCTCGGTGTCGGTAAGGTCTATGTAGAGTCTTTCCGCGGCGGGTACTGGGTTGACCGAAAGACCTTAGAGCGAGCGAAGGAGCGGTTCAGCAGGGCCGGCTTAGAGGTCTCGGGCGGCGTTACCACCACGCGAATCGGCAAGCGCTCAACGGGCAAGGGCTATTTGAGCTGCTACACAAACGAAGGGACTCAAGAACAGCTTCAGAAGATTTCCGAGTTTACCGCTTCGATTTTCGATGAGATTATGATTGACGATTTCTATTATACCGACTGTGAGTGCAGCGAGTGCAAGGCGGGGCGCAGCAGCGACAAGTACAGGCGATTTCACGCGGATTCGTTAAGCTGGGCCGATTACCGCTGTGACCTGATGGTCGAGATAAGCAAAGAGCGGATTTTAGGCCCGGCCAAGGCGGTCAATCCCAACGTCAAAATCATCATCAAATACCCGCAGTGGTACGACCGATTCCACAAACGCGGCTATGAGGTCGTGCGTGAAAGTGCTATTTTCGACCGCATCTGGGTGGGGACGGAGACACGCGACCCCGACAGCGAGCGATTCGGCAAAAAGAATCAGTACGAGGCCTACTACATAATGCGCTGGCTGGGCGAGATAGGCGCCGGCAAGTGCGGCGGCGGCTGGTTCGACCGCTACGATACCTCGCCAAAAACATACCTTGAGCAGGCAAGACAGACTGTCCTTGGCGGGGCAAAAGAGATGGTGCTGTTCAGCTACGGCTCGCTGCTCGAAGAGAACGGCCCTGCCGACGTCGAGGCGCTGCGAGGAGAGCTGCCCGGCCTTTTGATGCTTTTTAAGCTGGTGGATGGGAAACCAATCAGAGGTATTGCCGCCCCCAAGCCGCCCAACAGCGAGCATTACGCCGAGCAATATATCTACGATTTTGTGGGGATGATGGGTCTGCCTTTGGTGCCGACTGCAAAGGTTCGTACAGATGTGAAGGCGGCCTTTTTGCCCGTGCAGGCCCTGCGGGACCCCGACATACGCGATAAGATAAGCACGATGTTAGCCGGCAAAAAACCGGTACTGATTACCGACGGCCTGGCTAAGCGGCTCAACGGTTTTGATTTTGGCAGAGAGAGCCTGCACATTCTCAAAGTTAACGGCGAGCCGTATAACCTGCACAAGCTCACCCGCGAACAGCTCAAGCCAATAAGGGACACGATGCTTGCGCCTTTCGGCGTTGAGTTTGACGCGCCGAATAAGGTTGCGCTGTATCTGTTTGGCGGCGATTTGGTGGTGATAGAGAATTTCAACGACGAGCCGGTGACTGCGGCGCTTCGGTTTTCGGGCTGGGGCAAGGCCCGAAAGGCGCTGGTGCTGCCGGGCGACGGGCTGCTGGAATTTTCACAGACGGGCGACAAAATTGATTTTGCAAAGATAGGGCCGCGGACGTTAGTGGCGCTAAAGTATCGATAGTTTTTCCCACGGCCGCGATTGAGTGTCGGCTCAATAGTAATAGTTGAACCGCAGGTCCACATCCCAGGTATCGGGCAGGTCTTTTTTCTTTTTGAGGGTTACCTTGGTACACTGAAGGTTTGCCCATCGAAGCTGAAGCCGTGAGAGGAATCTGGCAAAGGTCTTTATGTCAATTTTGTCTAAGGAGACGTTTGCGCTCTGGCTTTTCTCGCCGGATGAGGTTGTGATTGTGCCCGAGGAGAGCTTGTATTTGGCCGCCGATATACCACACGAGGAGGCGGCCATTTGTACGGCGGAGGCGTAGTCGAAGTCGGCTAAGGCGGTTTTGGTCTCGGCGTAGTTCAGCCGGGACGAATCGAGGAAAAGGATTTCGGTGATTAGCTTTCCGGCCTGTTTGTACTCGGCAATTTCGGCGTTCAATTTTTTTTCGGCGTTCGGAAGCTGCAGTCCCCATATTGCCGCCGTCCAGCCAACAGCGGCGGCCAGTGCCGCAATGTAGTAAAGACGAGGATTTTTTAAGACGTCGGTCATAACTCAAAACTCATAATTAAAAACTAAAAACTCTCACTTTGTTTGTCTTTTTGGCTCTACCGTTATCTGGAACGTATGGCGTCCGCCCTTGGCGCTCATACGCTGCTGAACTATGTTCATACCGGTTTTTCGGACGGTCTCGAATACTTTTAGAGTGTTCCTGATGTTTGACGTATCTCCGGCGATAGTAATGGCCCTGCTGGTTATGCTGACCGAGCCAATGCTCAGGCCGGTCGAGGCGGCGCATTTGTTAAACGCTTCGAGCACGCCTGTCAGCTTTGCCGAGACCGATTGGGCGCCGGTAGCGCTCAGGATGCCTTTGTTGATTTCTTCGACCTTTCTCTTCGCCCTTTTAAGCTCGCCCACCGGGTTGGTTCTGCCGGCGAGTTTTCGACCGAACATCGCGGCTGAATAGTCTTTTTTGAGCATTTCTCGCAACTGGCTGCGGTACTTGTTGACCTGCATCAGCCGCATCGAGCCGTGTATCCCGGCGGCTAACATCAGCACAACCAGTGCGGCGCTGAGAAATTTCATCGACCTTTCGAGCCGGACTTTTCCGCCCTGGTACGGCATAAAGTCGGAGCGAAAATTGGTGCTTTTCGGCTTTTCGAAATGCGCCAGAGCCGCCCCGCAGGCGATTGCAAAATCGACGGGGTCGGGGCAATCGGCCAACTGTTCGTCCGTAAGCCGGGCCGATTGAACAAGCGCCAGGCGTTCGGTTTCGATACCGAGCCGTTCGCCGAGCCGCTGCTCGTCCAGCCGGTCGCAGGCGTCAAAGACGGCGGCGTAGTTGACCGGCTCATCGGTCTCGCTCAATACGCTCGTTATGGGTATTTCACGGGCAAGCAGCTCGGTCCTGTTGTTGTGACCGGCCCCGAGCAGGAACGTCCTGAGGTAAACAGCCGGCACAGGTGAGACCTTCTGCCACGACGGGGCTTTTGGGATGATAAAATAACCCTTTTTGTGCGAGAGCAGCCCGAAAAACGGTCGTTTTTGGCTGTCCAAGGTTATATTTTGGCAGATGAATCGCGCCAGGCAGTTGGCGTCCGGCTCGACCACCACCGGGTCGATATTATTGCTCTGCAAGGCGGCTAAAAGCTCGGCAAGGATGTTCTTTTCCGCGGTGAAGACGGTCAGTTTCGAACCGTTCTGGTCGGTCGAATACAGCGAGAAGGCGATTGCGACGCCGCTTATGTCGGTGGCAAGGGCCTCCTCGACATCAAATCTTACGGTCTGGCCTATTTTTTTTGTGTCGGTGAACTCGCTGTGGACGCTGTGCTGCATATACATTGCACAATCCAGGGCTACGGCAACGTCGCTGAAATCAAGGCCCTTCTCGGCGCATCGGCGGCTTATAAGAGTCGCCAGCGCCTGCATACTCATCTGCTCGGGCGATTCGACGGAAACGCTGAAACAGCCCAGGACGTTCGCCGCGCCCGGCTGCGGTGACATACAGACAACCGTTGCGTTGTCTGCTGTGATGTATATTCCCAGTAAATTCCGGCCTTGCATTCGACTGACCTCGAAAATAGTCGCTCGGGTCACGAGTAACGGTTTTTTAACCCGGCAGCACAGCTATCTGTTGAATTTTATTGCCTTGTTTGGTTACCGCTATGACCGCGGACGCCTCAGCAACGCCGCTTTGTGCGGTTACTTTGATAGTAAAGAAATCGCTTGTTGTCGTGATGAATTTTTCACATTTGTCTATAGACGTCGAATATTGCAGAAGCTCTTTCTTTAATTCCTCTATGGTCTCGAAGGGTTTTATTCTTCTGGTCTGTATAATTTCTTTGGCGATTTGCTCGCCGTCGCCGCCGAACGTGAAAGCTGCCTCCAGCACCTGGCGGGGGGCGGTGTTTACGTTGACCTTTGCCGAGCCCCACATCGCCGCATATTTGAGGGCCGATTCCTTTCTGCTCTCGCTGATAATCGTCGGCCTGGCAAGCAGCTCGGTGTCAATCAGCGAGCTGTGAAGGAGCTTGGCGAAGTCCTTTGTCTGGCTGAGCCGCTGCTGGTCGACGGTTATGGTCTTGGTCCTGTAGCGTGTCCGCCTTGTTCTTCTGCTTTGAGTGCGGCGGTTTGCTCCGGACGTTTTCGTTTTTACGGGCGTTCTCTTGGTTATGGGTTTGAATTCGACCTTGAATGGTTTTATTTCGCCGAGCTGGACGAGTTGTTCCTTAAGCGAGTCGATGTCCTCGAAAGTCAGCCCCATCCACTCACAGAAGGTCTCGAAGCCGGCCTGGGCCTCACGGGAAAGCTCACTGTCGTCGAGCAGCGCCCAGCCGATAGGGTACTTGGCGTTTTCATCTTCTATTTCGATGCGGATTTTTGCCGAGCCGACCTCAAACTCGACCGGCTTGGTAACACAGGGCCACACAGGCCCGTATGGGCCGCGGACTGTTATAGAGTTAATGTCGTTGGTTCCATTCCGGTCGGCTGCGCCGCCGTAACGGTTGATGTCATCGACATTGTTGATTTCACCTCGTGTCCCGGCGGGTGTCTCGGTTGACATTGCTGGGCGGTTATTATTTTCCTCGTAGCTCCACTGCTGCAGGAACTGTTGATATTCCTCCTCGCTGAGCGCGAACAAATCGGAAAAGTCCGGCTCGTTCGGACGGGCAATCACGGGCGGGATGTTAACATCCTGCAGGGTTGCAAGGGCATATTTAACGGCCGAGTCGCAGGCGTATTGCGCCTTTTGATAATCAATAATGAAGTTATCGCGGTGGCGTTGTGCGGCTACCCGGCTGCTCAGCGTATAGCCGAGCGTCGCAAGCACGACGAGCACGACGAGTGTTACCAAAAGCACAATGCCGCCCTTGCCGTCACAGACCTTGTGCACGCCGTCTCGAATATAACAGCGGGGATTATATTTTCCGCTACCGTTCATTTGGTTCTTCCGTTTCGCTTTCCGCCGGCAGGTCCTGTGGCTGCGGCTCGTTTTGGTCCTCTGCCTGCTGTGCTTTTGTCGGGCTTTCGGGTTTGGCAACGGTGAACTTTATCTTTCTGGTTCTGTCGATGGCAATAGTCCGCGTAATCGCATCTTCTGCGGGGACGTCCCAGGTTCCATCGACCGCCTTATAGGGTTCGGCGAAGGAGACAGTTACGACTACGGCGTTCGGCAGGGCGTTACTGGTCCATCTGTCGAGGTAATCCTCGCCTTTGGGGATTCGTATTTTGAACAGTGTTGCGCCGTCGCAGACCGGCACAAAAACGTCGCGCTGCCAGAGCTGTTTCTGCTTGCCGAGAAGGTTGTCTTCCATCGCAAGGCCGCTGTGGCTGCGATAGATAATGAGCGTGCCCGTCGTGGGGTCAAGATTGCTCTGCCAGGTGATTTTGTTTAGCTCCTGAGTGCTGCCCTTATCGTCGGCGACCGTCCTGATGATTTCGAACCGGACGACGCTGAAGCCGCTCTGGAGCTTTCTCTCGAGGGTGATTTTGGTATCCGAGCCGGATGCGGTTACCTTATCGAGGTCTTCGGCGATGCGCTGCAGGAGTTCGGCGGGCAGCCGGGAGCCGTTCATCTGCTCGGTAAGGGCGGCGGCACTGTCCTGGGCCCTGCTGTAGATGGCGAGGACAACGATGAGAATCATAGAGCCCACGACGAGCGCTGCGAGTATCTCAGCCAATGTAAAACCGGAACGCTCATTTGATGTATTTGCTGATTTTCTCATAATTTCACACCGCTTAATCCGGTTACTCACGGCCGATGTCCTTAAGTATATCGGGAGGAATATCCATATCACCAGGGATAGGAGGGACAGAGTCCGCCCCTTCTGCCGGGCTTTGCGGGATGCCGCCGGGGCCGGGTGTTTTTTTGCCGCCCGGGGCTGAGACGCCGCGAAGCTCGGGATAATTCTCCAGCAGTGTTTGTTTGTCCTGTTCGGTCGGATTGCCGTCCGTACCGGCGTACAAATCAAGCCAGGGTTTGAGGTAGCCGCCATCCTGTGTTCTCGGCATACCATTGGCGACCCAATCTGCGATGTCTCCGACGTCAACGCCGGCGTATTCAGCCGCTTGTTGTTCTGTTTCGACAATGTGCTCGGCGAGCTGCTCATCTCGCTGTTTGAGCTGCTTGGTTTGTTCTTTGCTCAGCTTCGTAAGCCAACTGGTCAGCTCGATGGTCTGGGTCTCGCCGGCGGCGTCGGTGTACTCAGCCGAGTAGACGGCGCGGGCCCACATACCGGAGGCCATCGGCCCGGAGAAACTCTCGACCGTTGTCTGCCACTGGATGTCGGGATATTCGTCGCTGATGCCGTACTCGGTCTTTTCCTCGACCGCATCGGCGGCGAGCAGCTTTTCCATATTCTCACGTGCGATATTGAATGCGCGCATGCGTTGAGCCGAATCGGCCGCGGAGAGCATACATCGTTCGAGTACCACCCAGACGCTTGTGGTGGTGAATGCAAGTATCAGCACCGCGGCCATCGTCTCAACGAGAGTAAAAGCGTATCTTCTTTTTTTCATACATCTATCCAGTAGAGTTTAGAACGGCATTTCCTCACTGGTTTTCGGCACTAAAATTTCGGCTTCGCCCGGCTGAAGCCGGACGATATTACTCAGCCGGTTCACCACTATCGAGTACGGCTGCTCATCGGCGTCGAGCAGGACGATCACGCCGCCAAAATTCCAGCCGGTCCGGCCTGCGCGGAACTTGACCCTGAGCTGGTCGCTGAACTCACCGTCGTCGAAGAGCACGTACGAGACCCGGCAGTTCTCGCCGAAGTCGCCTTCGGCGATTATTTCCTCTTCGAGGACCTGCGACAAATCGGGCGTGGTAATTTCGCGCAGCAGGTACGTCTGCTCGACGGGGTCTATGATGACTTCGTATCGCCGGCCGGTCTGCGCCGCTGCGGTAACGGCCATTTCCATCGCAGATACAAAATTATGGATTTTTGCCTTGAATGAATTTCTCAACAGAATGGTCTTCAGATTTCCGACGGCCAGCGCCACGAACAGCGAGAGCACGACGAGCACGACCATAGACTCGGCCAGTGTAAAGGCCCGGGCATTTCGAGCCGCCCGGCTCGGCACACAAGATGTACGATTCGTACCGTTCATAAGAATGTGAGAGTCGCTTTTAGTTTGCGTCTGTGCTGTAAAGGTCGGTGTCATAGCCCTCGCCGCCTTCTTCACCGTCGGCTCCATAGCTGATAATCACAAAGGGCTTTCCGCTTTCCGGGTAGAGCTGGTAGAGAAAATCGTAACCCCAGCTGTCCTTCGGTATCTCCGTGGTATCGAGGTAGCCGGAGGGGTCCCAGCCGATCACATCCGTCGGCTCGGCAAGCAGCTCGAGGAGCCCTTCGTCCTCGCCGGGGAATCGGCCTGTGTCCATCTTGAACTGGGTAACTGAGTTGTGAAGCAGTTTCAGATTGGCCTTTGTGGCGGTGACGCGTGCCTTGTCTATTCTGCCCACGACACTTACCGCCACAACACCCGCAAGTATGCCGAGAATGACTATAACAGCCATCACCTCGACAATAGTGAAGGCGCGAGGAATGAATCTTTTAATCGGCGTCTCCTCGGAGATACCCATAGCTCTGTTTTTAGTTGCGGTGTTCATAACGAGCTCCTAAAGATTTTATTATACGCCCATTGAGGAAATTTTCAAAATCGGCAATATTGTCGCGAGGGCGATAATTGCCACTATTACTGCTATGAAAATTATAATCAGCGGCTCGATGGCTGCGCTGAGCCGTTCTATGACTATGTCCGTTGATTCTTCCAGGCTGTCGCTTATGTTCTTCAGCATAGTTTCGAGCTCGCCGCTTTTTTCGCCGACGGTGACCATATGAGCAATCGACGGGTCGATTACGCCGCTGTCGCGCAGGGGCGTAGCGATGTCGGCGCCGGCTAAGATGCGTTCTCTCGCCTGCTCGACGGCGTGCTTCATTAAGCTGTTGCCGGTCACCTCGGAGACGACGCGCAGGGACTCGGCCATGCTAAGTCCCGAGCCCAGCAGTGTCGAAAGGGTAGAGGCGAAGCGTGCGACCACGCGTTGTTTTATCAAGGGCCCGAACAAGGGGATGGACAGTATGAATTTATCGCGCAGGTATGCGCCTCGTTTAGTTTTGAAGAATCGCCTGATACCCCAGAACAGCACGACAATCACCCCCAGGACCAGAAGCGCGCGCCAGCTTCTCATTGTGTGGCCGACGCTCATCAACTGTCTGGTAATCCAGGGCAGTTCCATCTTGGCTGCGACGAGCTGGGCGCCGATTTTCGGTATCACAAAGGTCGTCAGGATCATAACAATCACCACGGCAAAGACAATCAGAATCGCAGGATAGACCATTGCCGTTATTATCTTCGATTCAACCTTCTGGCGTTTGCCCATAAAATTGGCGATGGTAGCGAAAATGTCGCCTAACGAGCCGGTCACCTCGCCGACGCGGACCATACTGATGTATATTATGTCGAAATAATCGTCGTAGTCTTTCATAGCGTCCGTAAGCGACTCTCCGCTGACGACTCTGTCCCTGATGTCCGTAAGGGCGTTCCTGAACCTTGAGTCGGACGCCTGCATAGTCAGGACCGTGAGCGCCTCGGTGAGTTTTATGCCCGAATTGAGCAGTGTTGCCATCTGTTTTGTAAAATCAATTAGCTGTTTTTTGCCGCCTTTAGAGAAGATTGACGACAGAGCCGCCCTGCCTTCATCGGCCACGCCGACCTCTACGATTGAGGTCGGATGGATGCTGCGCACCCTGAGCTGTTTTCGAGCGGCGTAAGAAGTTTCCGCGGTAATCGTCCCCTTTGCTTTCTTACCGTTGGCCGCTATCGCTATGTAAGCGTATCTTGGCATAAATAGAAAATAGTAAATATTACATAGTCAATATTACATTATGTCCGCCTGTGTTACTCTGAGCACCTCGGCGACGCTGGTAACGCCGGCCATAACCTTTCTCACGCCATCCATGCGCAGGGTTTGCAGACCTGCGTTGAGTGCGGCTTTTTTAATGGTTCCCGCGGGCTCTCGTTTGTATATCAAATCCTGTATTTCGCTGC
Source organism: uncultured Pirellulales bacterium (assembly GCA_964585535.1). Classification (GTDB taxonomy): domain Bacteria; phylum Planctomycetota; class Phycisphaerae; order Sedimentisphaerales; family Anaerobacaceae; genus JAUVYV01. The sequence continues at coordinate 12,886 of CAZPDW010000005.1, read as the reverse complement.
TGACCAACATCAGCTCATATATGCCCGTTCTGCCGCGATAGCCCGTGTGGAAGCACCTGTCGCAGCCGGCCCCCGTCACGAACCGGCTATCCGATGAAGTGACATCGCTGATACCAAGCTCTTGAAGCTCGTGAGGTTTCGGCTCGTAGGGCTGTTTGCAATCGGGGCAAATTTTGCGAACTAGGCGCTGCGCCATTATGGCAATGAGGGACGAGCTGGCAAGATACGGCTCGACGCCGAAATCCAGAAGCCGGCTCACCGCACCGGCCGAGTCGTTCGTGTGCAAGGTGCTGAATACCAGATGGCCCGTTAATGAGGACTGTATCGCCATACGGGCCGTCTCGACGTCGCGGACCTCGCCGACCATTATAACGTCCGGGTCCTGCCGGAGGACGTGCCGAAGGGCATTGACAAATGTTACGCCCTTTTTCGAGGCGACCTGCATCTGGCTGATTCCTTCGAGCTGATACTCGATGGGGTCTTCGATTGTCATTATGTTTTTCTCGGCGGAATTCATCCGGTTCAGGCAGGCGTATAGTGTGGTGCTTTTGCCGCTGCCGGTAGGCCCTGTTACGAAAATTACGCCGTGCGAACGGCTGAGCATCGAGTCGAACTTTTTCAAATCGTCCTGCCACAGGCCAAGCTGGTCGAGCGTGAATATGCCGGTGCTCTTGTCTAACAGCCGCAGGACGCTTCGCTCGCCGTAGCTTGTCGGGACGGTGCTCACGCGTAAATCGATTTCCCGCTGACCTAAGCGGACGCTGCACCTGCCGTCCTGGGGCATTCTCCGCTCGGCGATATCCATACCGGCCATAACTTTTATGCGTGAGACAATCAGCGGCAGAACATTTCTGTTCAAGCTCAGCGTATCGTACAGGATGCCGTCGATGCGGTAGCGAATCTGAATTTTGCCTTCGTACGGGTGGACGTGAATGTCGCTGGCCCTGAGCTGGAGTGCCCGGAAGAGGATGTCGTTGACTAAGCGGATAACAGGAGGCCTGTTGACCACGTCGAGCAGGTCGTCCGAGCCGGCCACCTCATCGGCGAGGGCGTCGAGGTTCTGCGCATCGAGCTCCTCGGCCACTTCCTCGATGACGGTCGTTCGCTGTTCGTACGCCACATCGATTACAGCGGTGATAGCCGCCCGCGTGGCCACCGCCGCCTTTACGGGCAGACCCGTCATTTTCGAGACATTATCCAGGGCGTTGACGTCGAGCGGCCTGGAAAGGACCACGGTAATCTCGCCGTCGTCGTCTTCGGGCTTTATCCCGATAAGAAAATGATGCTGAGCATACGTGGCCGGGACGGCCTCTACGAACTCGGGCGGCACGGATTTGGGGGGGATATCCGAGAGGAACTCCGTCCCCATCGCCGCCGCGAACAGCCGAAGAACCTGCTCTTCGGTAAAGTACAGACAGCCGAGCAGACCTTCGTCTAAGCGCTGGCCGCCCTGGTCCTGCTCGAAATACTCGGCCAACTTATCGGCATCCACTATGCCCGTCCGCTTCGCCGTTTGTATCAGTAAATCTTTCATTTGCCGATTCGTGATATGCTATATTAACACCAATTGCATTACTGCTCTACGCTATTCCACCTCAAGCACGTGGACCGGCTCCATCGGCTCGGGTTTTATACCCGGCCACACTTTTTTGTCCTGGAATTTTCTTTCCTCATGCTCGAACGCTTCTTTGCTCATTGCTGATATCTGCTGAAGCTGTCCCAGGCCTACTGCTGTCTCGTCCGGACGCAGTATGTTCGCCTTGACAAATATGTAGAGCTTGCTCGCATTGTCGCTGTTGTCCACGCTCCTGAACAAACCTCCCACCAGCGGCAAATCACCCAGGAGTGGAACCTTACTTCCTGCCTTCGACTGCTTGAGCTTGGTCAACCCGCCAAGAATAATCGTGCTGCCGTCGGGAACCGTTACTACGGTAGTGATGTCGTTGCTCGTCGTGTCGGGCGGCTTGGTGCCTGTGATGGTACCAAAATCAGACCGTGTCATCCCAACCTCCAGACGGAGCAGGTTGCCCTCACTGATATGAGGTGTAATATCAAGGGTGATGCCTGCATCATAGCCCTCAAATTCCGTCTGTGTTTGGATTAACGTTGTCGTTTGTCCCGCCGCGCCCGAAGTGACCGGAATCGAAGACGTCCTCGTTACGTAAGTCGTGTCCGTTGTCTTGATTGCCCCCTGTTCGTTGTCATTGACGAGTATCTTCGGCTGAGCAAGCACACGACCATAATCTTTCGAGTCGATAGCAGTCAGCAACGCCTGAATCCTGTCCTCGCCATAGAAACCTTTGACCTGTCTGGTGTTCGCACCCTCGGAATCCAGCAGGTTCCATCCGCCCTCAAGCTCGTTGCCGATTGAGCTGGAGAACGGGAGTGTTCCGCCGGTTATACCGATATTGCCCGTCACGATATCTTTGGCGTTCGCTATCAAACTGAGGTCGTACTGAAAAAGGTCCTCGCGCGTTATCTCCACCAGCGCCACATCTATCAGCACCTGCGGCCTTCTCTTGTCCAGTCCGGTTATCAGCTTTCTAATCCATTCCTGATTTTTTTTGCTCGCATAGACAATCAGGGAGAACGTGTTCTTGTCGGGTATGATGATAATCTGGTCTTCCTGTTTGCTTATGACCCTTTCAACCTTTCCCTCCTTGTCCTTGACGGTCTCCTGGATAAGCTGGTTCAAGACCGCCCCCAGGTCCTCGGGGTCCTGATTTTCGAGCGAGTAGATTTCGTAGGGTATGGCCTTTTCGAGCGTTTCGGCGTCCACGTAGGCGATTATCTTGACAATCTGCATCTGCTGCTCGGCGGTGGCGTTGACCAGAAGTGAATTCGTTGCCTCAATGACGATGACCTGCGGCTCTTCGGCAAGCAGCTCGGCGGCTCCGCCTACAGCCGACGCGGCCGTCGCAGCTCTGGGCGTCGGCGTCGGCCTTGCCTGCTGGGCAGGTGTTCTGGCGGCGGTGATTCTGCTGCTGCCTGTTCTGCCCGTTGTGGCTCGCGAAGCGCCGACCATACCAAGCTCCTGCAGCTTGCTTCTGACATCTTCGGCATCGACATGCTGTATTTCATACAGCCGAAGCATTCGAAGCTCCTGCTGCTGAACATCGAGTGTATCTATCAGCTCATCTACTATGTTGAGCTGCTTTTCAAGCCCTATCATCAGGATGCGATTGGTCCGCTCGTCCGCGTCAAGATACACGGTCGGTTTCGCCGCTTCGGCCGCCGCGGTCGGAGTCGGCTTTCTGGCGGGCGTCGGTGTACGACGGGCGGGCGTACGCCGGGCCGTCGGCGTCCTGCTCGGCTGTTGGGCCGCGCCTTTGGCGATAGTGATTGAAATCTGGCCAAGCTGCTCGACAAGCGTTTTGAGCTTCGGCGCCAGGGTTGCCGCCATTGTGTACTTCAATTGTCTGAACCTGAACTCCCTGGGTTCTCCCGGCTTATCGACCATCTCGAGCAGGTCCTCTATGCGCTTCATCCGGTGGGCGTATCCGGTTACTATCAGCGTGCCCGTTGCGGCTATGTCCCTGACGTCCGCGCCGAGTTTCATCTCATCGAGCAGGTTCTTTGCGCTGGTCGTATCTATATGCGCGAGCTTGAAAATGCGGGTTACAATGACATCTCCGTACTGAACGGCGCCATTCTTCTCATCGAGCCAGGCGGGGTCGATTTTCAGCGCTTCCTCGGCGGGCACAACCGTAACGAGATTGTCCCTGCGGGTCATCACGAATCCCCTGAACTTCAGCACCGATTCGAGCATGGGGTACAGTTCGCTGACCTTGACAGGTCCCTGCACCCTCAGCGATACGTCTTTACCGGTGAGCTGTTTTTCATCGTACATATAATTGAGGTTCAGATACTTGCCGACGAGGTCGAGCAAATCGACTATGCTGAGTTTTTCAGGAAGGTCAAGCTCGATTGTTTCATCGCCTAAGGGTATCGGCGTGGGCGAATAGGAGAGGCGTTTGACGATACCGCCGGCGGATTCGGTCAAATTTTCCTGGCCCTTGAACTCTACAGTTTGCTCTTGCGGGACGGCTGTATTGGGTTCGCCTTCCTTTTCAGCCACCGCCGGCGCCTCCATCTGCACATCCGCCGGCGGGGCGGGTTCCTGCTGCTCAGTCACCTGGGGGTGAGTCGCCTTCAGAAGGCCTCGCACCTCGGCAGAGCGTTTCTCGGTCTTGCCGCCCTGCCCGGCCGCCCTTTTTTCCGCTTCGGCAAGTGAGCTGAGCAGCGAGTTGAAAAGCTCGTCCGACTCTGTTTTGTTCGATTGCTCTGTAACCTCATTGACGTCCGCCGCTTTGAGCTTTGAAGCAACGGCCCTGTTCGGCTCAGCCGAGCTGTACAGCTCGTTGAGCTGGCGCGCCTTCTCCTCGGCCCCGGCCTGCTCGGCGTCTTTGATTGCAGAAATGATTTGCTCGGCGCTCGACGACGGGGCTATTACAAGCATTTTGCCGTCGTGGATGCCGATAATCGCCTTTGCCCCCGTACCGACCGGAGCGTTGCGGAAGGAGCCGAGCGATATATCCTTGCCCCTCGCCGTGATTGCCTTGAGAAGGGCTGTGTCCGTTAGGTCTGGTGCCGGCGTTACCGTCTTTACCGCAAATTGTTCGGCGGCATCGACGAGTTTTACGATGGCGCTGACCTTTAGCAAATCCTCCTGTGAGCCGGTCACCAGCAGGGTTTCGGTCCCCGGCACTGTGCTGACTGTCCCTATTGCCGCATCAGCCAAGTATTTTCTGCCCGTTTCGGCTGATATATGTCGCAGCGAAAACACCCTGTAGCGGGCCGGGGTCAGGGCTTTCGACTGCTCGGCCGCGAACACATTCGGACCGCCGAGGACAAAGACCACAGCCCAAATCAAAAGAAGACCACAGCGGCTGTGCGGCTGACAATTTATCTGTGAGACCATAAATCACTCCACATCCTGGCAGAAAGCGCTTTTCCGCTCGCTCTTATGAAACGAACCGCCGGTGCACTGTTACCACATTAAATCAGACAAAAAGCCAGCCGGGAAGTTCCGGTGTTTCGGCCCCAAACCGGCTTAAAAAAGCAAAAAAGGCAAATTTGCGGGAAAGTCCCATAAAAACCGGTTCAAGCGGCCTGCAGGAAAGGAGGAGCCGGCAAAACAGCAAGGCGGTTTACCGATTACCGTTTCAGCAACGCCGCCGGTAAAGTTTACTTTTGCCGGTCCGCTACCTATTATCCGGGGGTGGTGGCGGGGGCTGCGAATTGTCGGCATTATCTTCGCTGTGCTCGTCCTCGTCCGCGGGTCTGGGGGGAATGTCGCTGGCCGGGCTTAGTTGCTCTCCAAGGTGGTCGAGCAGTTCCTGCTCTTCGGGGCTCAGGTCGGTCGAGCCGATATCAGAAATGAGTTTTTCCATTATCTCGGCCCTTTTCACGGCGGCGGCCGGGTCGTTTCCGTCCTCAGCCGGCATTGCCTGAAGCCGGGCTATCAGCTCATCCAGCCGGGTTCTCTCCTGTTCGCTTATCTTTGCAGGCGCCGAGACCGGCTCCTTTAAGAGGCTTCTTCGGCTGATTCGGCTCCTTACGCGTGGACTCGGGGTTTCCCGGGCTGAAACCGGCACCTTTGGCCTTGTTGGTGAACGCCGGATGCCGGGCCGGGTCGGCACTTTTGCATTCGGTGTGGAGTGTTCGTCTTTTACGAGCGTCTCTCGAATGTGGTCGCGTTTGACCTTCATCTCGGAGGTTCTCTGGCCGTCCCGGGTGGTGACGGAGCCGTCTCCGACCTGCTCGATGACTAAATGGCCCACTTTGCCGCCCTGCCTGACCCAGTGCAAATCCTTTCCCGGCTCGTCAATGAGCGCGAGTGAAAGCTCGGGATGGGATTTATAGAAGCTCGTTGCGACAAGCTCGAACTTCGCCGATACATTGCCCATAGGCCGGGTTTTAGGTCTGTCGGCGATTCGCTTGCCGGCTGCCGGCTTTGCCGGTTTCGGCTTTGGTGACAGATACCTTGCAAAGGCATCCGCCTGCCTGACGAGCGGCGAGAGCTGGTCCTGACCCTTTGTTTGCTTGCGGCCCGCGGCCTTTTTGAAGGACTCGACTGCCGTCGGAGACTTCAAAAGCTGCTCAATTTCCGGGTCTTCGCGAACCCCATAAACTATCGGCAGCACCAACAGCACCAAGGCCGTTATTGCCGCAATAATACTTGTTATTCGCAGTGTCCGTATCATAATAATGTGCTCTCATTACATTTTGACATCGCACCGCCGATTCCGTTCCGGAGAAAGCAGGTTTGTCCTGAGATTCTTCGGCAACAACGTGTCGGGCTTGCGTGCGGAACAGCAAAGGACAATTGCCGATTACCGCTCGGTTTGCTGGCGTTCGTCCACCTTGCGTGTCGGGACCGGTTCCTTCCAGTGGGTTATTTTCTGCATATACTCATCCTCATGGCCGGCGAAGCCGCCGCTGTGCTCGGGGGTGTGGCAGTCGGTGCAGACCTTCGTCGGGCCGGCGGTCTCCGAGGCGCCCAGGGACTGAATATGCTCCGAGCCGGGCCCGTGGCAGTTTTCGCAGCCCATGTTTTTGAACTGCGGGGTTTTGTCGGCGGATACAAAGCCGCTTGTGTACTCCATGCCCACAACGTGACAGATAACGCACTCGGGGTCGTACTGCGAGCCGACCGCCTCGAGAGTAGCGTAGGCACGGGCGTGGCCCTTTGTTTTCCACCTGTCATACTCGTAGTCGTGGCACATTTTACAGGCCCTCGAGCCAACGAACTGCTGTTGGTTTGGCAGGGCATATCGCGGGTACTTCTCAAGCAGGCCGGCTTCTTTTACGAGCTGCTGGTAGCCGGTGTACAATTCGACGAGCGATGTTTCTTCGGGCAGTTTTTCCTCGACCGCTACGGAAGAAAAGGCGAGCAACAGTTCATCGCCGGTCGGCTTCAATCGCACCTGCACCCTGCCGAGATATTTACCTCTTCGCCCAACCGAGACGACCATAGGTCTGGCGTTCGGCTCACTTACCAGGGCCGGCTCATCGGAAACCGCCGGGACTATAATGCAATCAACGATATTTGTCCCGGCGATTTTTCCAATTGCGTTCGCATCGGGCTTGTCAACAATCAGAACATTGACGGGCATACCGGCGGTATCCGTCTCGAACAGCTTCTGCAGATTCGGCGGCTTGCCGGCGAGGGGTTCACCGTCGGCCTCGACAGCGGCGATTGTAACGTGCACTTTTTTCCCGGACAGGGAGAATTTCTTGGTGTATCGCTGCGGGAGGTTTGCGTCAGGTGCGGCGGAGCTTATCACGTTGAATAGTGAGCCAAGTCCGTCGAGCAGGCCCAATTGCCCGGCGGTTGCGACGTCGGCTTTGGTGAGCCGGACGACGTCATAGCCGAACAGGTCGAACGCCTGGACGACTATACTGAACTTTATTAAGTCCTGCTCGCCGGCGGGGGACTCACCGTGCTCGACGACAAGGTTGCCCGTATCGAGGACCAGGCGACCGGCGTCGGCGACCGGATCCAGCAGCGCGGCCCGCCTTGCAAAGCCCCCGAGCTGGCCGCCTGAGCAGCCGCACGGTTTGAGCTCTCCAAGCTCGTTGCCGGTGAAAAGTATGGTTATCGACCCGCCGTCGCGGCAGTTTGCCGTCGGTTCGTCCCTTGGGGACGAGCCCGCGGGGGGCAGGCGCGAGGATACAAGGACGCCGCAGGCGCCCGCTGACAGCAAAATCAAAATCGACGTCCGGAACATCACAGCTTAGCTTCTAATGAGGAGCGAAGACGCTGGGCTATTTCCGCGCGTAGAAACCACGGCACGGAATCTGAAGTTTATTGCCGTTCTTCAGGTTCACGTAAAACGTGTCCGTGAAGATTCTCGCTCTGCTTTTGGTGGGCGGCGGGGTTATCTCAAGAACGAGCTTGTACCTCTTGCCCAATTTTTCCTGGGCCACAACCTTTACCAGCCCGTTTTTCGCCGACGTCGAGTCAAGCTCGAAGTCCTCATCGTAGTTGTTCAGTATCCAGACCTCTTTTTTGCTTGTCTTGCCGGGCCTGGCATTGAGAACGTTGATTGACGGAGGCGTAATTTTGAATCTCGGCAGAACGCTGTAGGGAACCGTAATTTTCGGACATTCAGGATGAGTCAACTTAATTTGTATTCTGCCGTTGACGTTTTTACCAATTTTGTCGGGGTTAATCCCGAGCTTAAGCGCAATATCTGTCCCCTTCTTCGAGGCGTCGTACTCGGCGCTAACCGCGTCGTTTGTCGAGGTCAGGCCCTTTATTGCAAACGGCTTGCCGTCTATACTGTGAATCTTGAGCAGAGCCGTGTTGGCATTTTCACCCTTCAGTTTGAAATTCACCCTTTTCGGCTCATACTCAACCTTCAGAACAATCAAGGCCTTTATCGTCAGTTGGACCTTTGCATTTTTGGGGTCGTTGCTGTACACGTACAGTTTTCTCGTTCTGCTGCCGTGCCCGCTGTCGGCATTGTATTTCACCTTCAGCGTCCCGCATTCGCCGGGCGCATATTGCTTCTTCTCCAAAGTAAACGGAGTACAGCCGCACGTCTTGCTGATATTCGTTATCTTCAGCACGCTGTCGCCTTTGTTGCAGAACTTGAACTCGCAGAGAATCTTCGAGCTTGGGGCGACCCTGCCGAAATCGTGAGTTGATTTCTCGAAAACAATTTTCGCCTGTTTCTCGCTGACTTTTGGCGCCTCGCCGGTCGCCGGCGAGACAACAGCCGGCTTAGAGGCCTTCGGCCTGGCCCGGGACTTTTCTGCTGCAAGCGTCTGCGAGCCGGTGGCAAACTGCAGTAATGTGAAACCTACCAAACATGCGATACTCAGCACCAACCTTCCGGATTTCATAACTTGTCTCCCAACTATTTTCCTGTGATACTAATATCGGCTCTGATAATACGTAAATCATTCATTATAACAGAGGAAACATCGTCAAGCAAAGGAATCCGCATTAGAATCGATGGCGAAAGACCATGAAAACGCCCTTTCTGTCCCGAAACAGGTGCACAACCAACTCCTTTGGCCCTTATCTCTGACGAAACAGAAGTTTTTTGGGACCTGTCTTTACGATGCTTCATACACTTCAGACCTGAATTTCGCCGGAAAACCCGCCCCGTTGCGCATGACCTCAACGCCCGGCCGGGTGGTTTTAGGCGTATATACTCTTGCGAGTTTCCCTTTGTTCGCCGGCGTCTGTGGCGTCGGCTGGAATCGAGTCTCTGCGGGGGCAGGGGCAAGCCAGGAAATTTTCTTAAATGTGTTGACGGGACAGCGGTGAGGATGTTATGATAGAAGGGTATTTGTGCCGAAGAGGTGAACAGATACTGTCCTGAGACGCTCCGGTTGGAGCGGTTACGGGATTATAGTGCGGCCTTGAGGTCCGGGCCTGTCGGGTGCCGCTGTGGCGGCGGCATCAGGCGGTTGGGACAGGGCTGTGGTAACTGTAGTTTACCGGGATAACGGTATAACGTTTATCAGGAAAGGGATGTGTATGAAGCGAGAAAGCAATCCTGAAGCTGGCTCTGCCGGTCAATCCACGTTAAAAAACGGCGCCCAGATAATCGTCGATACGCTGATAGAGCAGGGTGTCGATACGATGTTCGGGTATCCGGGCGGGGTGGTTCTGCCTTTATTCGACAAGCTGTATGATGCGCCGATACGGTTTATCATTCCGCGTCACGAGCAGGGCGGCTGTCACATGGCGGACGGTTTCGCGCGCGCCACGGGCAAGGTGGGTGTTATTGTGGTGACCAGCGGGCCGGGCGCCTGCAATTTGGTGACGGGCCTGGCGACGGCGATGATGGATTCGGTGCCGATAGTCGCGCTGACGGGGCAGGTTCGCACCGAGCTTATCGGCAACGATGCCTTTCAAGAGGCGGATACGACCGGGATAACCCGGCCTGTGACGAAGTACAACAGCATAGTCAAGGACGTCAAGGACCTTGCGCGGACGATACGTGAGGCGTTTTACATAGCATCGACGGGCCGGCCCGGGCCGGTGGTAATTGATTTGCCGGTAGATATTCAGGTCGCTAAGTACGGCGATAACGGTTCCCGTGAGATGCGATTGCCGGGCTATCGGGTTCGGACCAAGGGGCACGCGAGACAGATATTGAGTGCGGCGGTGGCGATAAACGCCTCGCAGCGGCCTGTGCTTTATGTCGGCGGCGGGGTTATAAGCGGCAACGCCTCGGCCGCGCTGCGGGCGCTGGCCGAGAAGGCGCATCTGCCGGTGACTATGACGTTGTTAGGCCTGGGCAGTTTCGACCAGGACAGGGCTGAGTCGCTCGATATGCTGGGGATGCACGGCACGGCCTACGCGAATTACGCCGTCCAGGAGTGTGATTTGCTGATTGCGGTGGGTGCGAGGTTTGACGACAGGGTGACCGGCAAGGTCAAGGCGTTTGCTCCGAACGCGAAGATAATACATATAGATATCGACCCGGCGAGCATATCGAAGAATGTTCACGTGGACATACCGGTTGTCGGCGACGCCAAGGCGGTTTTAGAGGCGCTGACAGAACAGGTTGAGGAGCGCCCGCGTAAAGAGTGGTTTGAGAGAATAGCGCAGTGGAAGAAGAAATATCCGCTCAGGTATGACAGGTCTTCGGGCTCAATCAAGCCTCAGTACGTTACCGAGCAGGTATGCGAGCAGACTGACGGCAAGGCGATAATCACCACGGGTGTCGGGCAGAACCAGATGTGGGCGGCGCAGTTTTATCGTTTTCATCGGCCGAGGCAGTTTATCAGTTCGGGCGGTCTTGGTACAATGGGTTACGGGCTGCCTGCGGCGATTGGTGCGCAGGTGGGACGGCCCGATGCGACGGTTATTGACATTGACGGCGACCACAGCTTCAATATGACGATGACCGAACTGCGGACGGCGGTTGAATATGAGCTGCCCATCAAGGTATGCCTGTTGAACAACGGCTATATGGGGATGGTGCGCCAGTGGCAGGAGCTTTTTTACAACAAGCGTTATTCAAAGACTTACCTTGCGAATCCGGAATATGCCCGGGTGGCCGAGGCGCTGGGGGCGGTTGGGATGACGGTTGAGAAAAAGTCCGACGTGCCGAAGGCGGTCAGGCAGATGCTTGCCGAGACCAGGCCCTGCGTTGTGGATTTTCATATAGAACGGGAGGAGAACGTCTGGCCTATGGTGGCGGCGGGCAAGAGTTTGAACGAGATGGACGGTCTTGACATACTTGAGAGTATGGCGTAAGAAATTGATTATTGATGATTGATTACTGATTATTGGAATGACAGGCGAGGTGTATATATGAAGCATATAATAAGCGCGTTGGTTGAGAACAAGCCGGGTGTTCTGGCGCACGTTGCGGGTATGTTTGCGGCTCGAGCGTTTAATATAGATTCGCTTGTTGTGGGCCGGACCGAAGATGAGCTGCTCAGCCGGATGACGATAGTTGTTGTCGGTGACGACAGGGTGGTAGAGCAGGTTCGCAAGCAGCTGGCGAAGATGGTTCCGGTGGTGAAGGTTCAGGATTTTGTGGGTCAGTCGGTGGTCGTCAGGGATTTGATGCTGATAAGCGTTTCAGCCCCCGTGGACAAGCGGCTGGAGATTATGTCGCTGATAGAGACGTTCAAGGGCAGGGTGGTAGATATTGGTCAGAAGTTTGTTATGGTTGAGGTAAGCGGGCCTGAGGCCAAGATAGAGGCGTTTATAGATATGTGCCGGCCTTACGGCATCAAGGACGTTGCGCGGACGGGGACGATAGCGATGCCGAGGCAGTCGAAGCGGATTTGAATTTTTGTGTTGTTTTGCCGGTTCGGGGCGTACGGTGGTGTTTTGTGGCCGCCGCTTGCCTGTCGGGCGGGTTTGGGTATAATCGGGGCGTTTGCGGTTTTTTTGCGAGTTCACCGAAGATTTATATTTGGCTAATAAGGAGATTGAAAAGATGGCGTTGACGATTTATTACGAGAAGGATGCACCGATAGCTCCACTGCAGGGCAAGAAGGTGGCGGTTATTGGTTTCGGCAGCCAGGGGCATGCTCACAGTTTGAATCTGCGGGACAGCGGGATTGAGGTTGCGGTGGCGGAATTGGAGGGGACGGAGAACTTCGAGTTAGCGAAGGGGTACGGATTTTCGCCGGGCGATATAAAGACGGCAATGGCCGGGGCGGCACTTGTTATAGTGACTGTTCCCGACGAGGTTCAGGCGCAGGTCTATAGTGAGCAGATAGGGCCTAACCTGAAGGCGGGCCAGACGCTCGGTTTTTGTCACGGCTTTAATATTCATTTCAAGTACATTGTTCCGCCGGAGGACGTGAACGTTGTGATGATTGCGCCGAAGGGGCCCGGGCATCTTGTTCGCAGCGAGTTTGAGAAGGGAGGCGGTGTGCCCTGTCTTGTGGCGGTTGAGAAGGATGCGACCGGCGACGCCCTGGCGATTGCGCTTGCCTGGGGCAGAGGAATGGGCGGAGCAAGGGCCGGGATAATCAAGACGACGTACAGGGAAGAGACGGAGACGGATTTGTTCGGTGAGCAGTGTGTTCTGTGCGGGGGGCTGACGTCGCTGATTAAGGCGGGCTTCGAGACGTTGGTTGAGGCGGGTTATCAGCCGGGGATTGCGTATTTCGAGTGTATGCACGAGGTGAAGCTAATCGTGGATTTGATGTATCAGGGCGGGCTGAGCTACATGCGTTACAGCATCTCGAATACGGCTGAGTACGGCGATTTGACTCGCGGGCCGAGGATTATCACGGAACAGACGCGGGCGGAGATGAAGAAGATTTTAGGTGAGATTACTTCGGGCGAATTTGCGAAGGAATGGGTTGAGGAATATAAGGGCGGGTTGAAGAAGTTTAACGCCCTTTACGACGAAGACCGTAACTGTCAGTTGGAGCAGGTCGGGGGCAAGCT
>CAZPDW010000004.1:0-31189 GCA_964585535.1 uncultured Pirellulales bacterium | reverse complement strand
CTTAGGTATTAGTGCCAATTCGTGTCCATTCGTGGTTAGGAACCGTGGCCAAAAACTCCGCTTAACTCAGGACTTAGAGCTCAGTATTTCTTTTATTTCTCTGATTAAAATCGGCAGGTGGTTTGTAACGGCTTGCCATACAATGGCCTCATCAACAATATCGTAACCGTGAATCAGGATATTTCTGAATCCTATGATGCGGTGATGCTCGGAAATCTTTTCCAGTAATTCGTCATCTGTGCACTTAATCCTGTTAAGAGCTTCTCCAATAATTTCAAAGTCTCTTTCGACGGCTCTTTTGGTAACGGGCTTGTTTTGATATGCCTTGAAATCCATCCCGCGAACAAAATTTTGTATCTCCTCGGCTGCCTGAAGAATATCAATAAGGTTTTTTCTTGTTTCATCGTTCATAAATGACAGTCCTTGTCCTGTCGATAGATTTTCTTAAAACAGGGTTTCTGAATTTTCTGTCAACAACGAGGTCAACCTCTCGTTTAAATATTTCTTCTAATTGCTCTTTTAATTCAAAGTACTTGTCGAAAAGGTCAATATTTTCGCCCGAATCAAAAATCACCAGAACATCGACGTCGCTACCTTGAGTGAAATTTTGGCTCAAAGCAGAACCAAACAGGCCTAATCGTTTGACCGGCAAACGCCGACATACCAACTCAATCTCTGGTTTGATTTTTTCTATATCAATCATGGAATAGTATTACCTAACACTTTCTTTTTCGGAAATTCAGGTATTGGCTTTGCTTACTGGTTAAATTGGCAACCATACCTGACTTTACTGTCATAAAGTAACCACCCTTGGCGAAAAAGTCAACTGATTTCGTGGATATTCTACCAAAGTTTATTTCCTTTGCACAACTTCATCCGGGAATCCCTGTTAAATACTCTTTGCCCTCTGCTTGCCCCGCTGCAAACCTGTCCTGAGCGCAGCCGAAGGATAGGCGAATGGCGGCAGTTCGATAAATTGGGGGCAAATTCGCGATTCGAGGGGCGCAAGCTCTAAACGAAATCGAACTGCCAAAGGCCTTCGGTATGGGGGGTGGGGGTAAATATGCGCGTAGCGAGCTATGGCTTTTGCGGGAAATTGAGGGATGCGAATCGGCCGTGATATTTTTTTGCTGCGAGGTCGTATGTGTGTGCGGCGGTGGTTTCGGAGGAGAAGTATCCGAGGTGGTGGGATTTTTTGTTTGCGGTGATTTGTGCGGCCCATTTTTTTTGGTCTTTGTGCCAGTGCACGCCTTTGTATTTCGAGGTTGAAGTTTTGAGTTTTGAGTGGCGCCGGTTCTGGCAGTTTTGGGAGAAGGTTGCGAGGCGGAGGTTTTTCTTTTGGTTGTTCAGGCCGTTGTGGTCGATGTGGTCCACGAAAAGGTGTTCGGGTGTGTTGAGGATTTCGCGGTGCATTTTGATGCTTTTACCGTTTTGTTTTCGGACGGCATAATAAGTTTTTTGGCCATTTTCTGCGAACCATTGGCAGCGTGCGAGTCGGCGGTAGTCTTCTGCATCGACGACGGCGAACAGGCCCTTAGTGAGAGGTATTGCGCGTGGCGCCGGGTTTTTGGGGTCTGCGGCTCGTGAAGGGTGGAAGTTGGTGCAATGGTAAAGGGGGTTGACGGTTTTCCAACGACCTTCGGCGCCTGCTTTCTGGCGGCAGATGAGGGTGGCCCGGCCTGGGCCGGTGGCGTAGGTTGAAAAAACGCAGTTATCACATCGTTTATCGATAGGCATCCGAGACCTCGCTTCCGAAACTTTCGACGAAAGGAGCCAGTCAATCTGCCGGCGGCCCGCGGATTGCCGGTTCGTGGGGCACGGCAGACAGGCGGAACTCATTTTGCCGGGGGTTCACTGTATTGTGGTATATCGTAAGCTGTGTTTTAGCTGATATACCAAGTCATACTCCCATCTTGAAGGGGTATTATACCATAAAGCGGTGCATTTGTCCAGGTTTTTTTGAAGTGTGCAGTAAGGTGGGGTGGGTAAAAGGGGCGGTAATTGTGCGGAATTCGGTGATGAATATTGACGCTGGTGTGCGCAGGCGGTAGAATTCCATTTTTGGCGGTGAAGCCGTAGTTTTGCAGAAGTTGTGGTGGGAGTAGCTCAGTTGGATAGAGCACCGGGTTGTGGTCCCGGGGGTCGCGGGTTCGAATCCCGTCTCTCACCCTTGACCTTGCCTCACCGGCGGGACTTTTTTAGACAGGATAACAGGATTAACAAACCCTTAGGGACACCAAAGGCGGATAGTTTTTTATTTATCCTGCCAAAGTTCGCGGCGAAGACAATTCAGCGCATCGGGCATCGTGAGCGGAAGGTTGGTATGTTTATGATAATAATTCAACTAAATCAGCCGCCTAAAAAGTGCGAAAGTTAACTATCAGTGTCCCGGCTGATATTATATAATGACAGCGCCGACGAGCTGTCTTTGGGTTCAGTTTTATTTATTTTCGCAGGGGCCGGTAAGAAAAGCGGTTCGGAACAAACTTTGGGATTTGCGGAGGTTATTATGTTCGCAGATAATGTAGTAGTCTGGGTGCTGGAATACATATTCGGCGGGATGCTCGTTGTCATACCGCTTGCAAATCTGGCATTGCCGGGTTCTGCTTCGACGGATACCCGAATCTGGTCTGTCCAACTATTTGTGGTGTGTCTCGGAGTCGTTTTAATATCGTGCGCAAGCTCGATGAGACAGCGGATGCTCTTGTCGAAGCGCATAGAAAAACTCACCGAGCAGATAAAGCAGATAAAAACAAGGTAGTTAAACGCTCCGGGTTCAATAAGATGTTGTTTCGAGGAAATCACTATGATTAAGCGAAAAAGTTATCTGGTAATTCTGCTCATCACACACAGTCTGTTATATGGCCAGGCCAAGGTCGGCCCTGGGCCTAATCCGCAGCGCTGGGAAAAAAGCATCAGGCAGTTCGAGCAGTGGGACAGCAGGAATTCGGTCCCTCGCGATGCGGTTCTATTTGTCGGCAGCTCGAGCATTCGGATGTGGGCTACGCACAAGTGCTTCGCCGATTTGCCTGTAATCAATCGCGGTTTCGGCGGCTCGCACATCTCGGACGTCAATTACTACGCCGACAGAATCGTGCTGCCCTACAAGCCCAGGGTTATCGTCTTATACGCAGGTGATAACGACATCGCATCCGGCAAAACGCCCCGCCGAGTGGCTGAGGACTTTGGCAGATTCACAAAGCTTGTAAAAGGGCGCCTCGCCGGCACAGGTATAATTTTCATAAGCATCAAGCCGAGCAGCAGCCGATGGTCTTTATGGCCGGCGATGAAAGAGGCAAACACGCTGATAAAAAAAGTCTGCGAAAAACAGGACAATGTTTTCTTCGTTGATGCGGCGACGGTACTGTTTTCGGACAACGAAAGACCAAACGACAAGCTCTTCCGGCCCGACAAGCTCCACCTCAACAGCCAGGGTTACGAAAAGTGGACAGAATTGCTCCGGCCGGTTATTCTAAAAGTGCTGGGCGGAAAAACATCGAAAGACTAACCGCCTGTTTTTTGTTGATGCCCTGCTAAAGTTGCCAGGGGCTTCGCATCGGTCTGTCAAGCATCCGGTTTGCTTCGTCATCGTCGATAAACTGTTCTTTCACAGGGCCCCATCGCAGTTTCCTTCCGAGGACCATCGCTATATGCTCGATATGTGTCACCGTGTCGGAACGGACGGCTGTATCGACGGGACAAATAGTTTGCTTTCTGCTTCTGACGGAATCGAGGAAATTTCTCCGGTGGTCGTTGCTGAAGGGCAGGCGGACATCGTTGGGGCCGAGCTTTGTTCGCATCAGGCCCTTCGGCTGTGAGGCGAAGAAACCGCGTGCGGTATAAATCCAGCCGTCGCTGCCCAGAAACAAGATGCCCATCCAGTGAAGCGCAAACTGCGGCATTTTCGTCTTGGCAGTTGCCATGTCCATGTGAATCAGCTTGACGCCGTTTGCATAGTTGTGCTCGATTTCCCAGTGCAGGGCGGTGTCGTAAAGCCCATCGGCGGGGAACTCGCCCCAGCCGGCGGCGTCCAGCGGGCCGGTGTTGTCGGCGTCGGCTGCCCACTGTGCGATATCGACGTGGTGGATGCCCCAGGCGCCGCCGAGACAGCCAAGCGAATAATCACTAATCAGTCCCCAGCCGTGCGTGTACCGCAGACGAGTGTACGGAGCATATTGAGCGGGCCCGAGCCACATATCGTAATCGAGCCCGGGTGGGACCGGCTCGGTCGGTTGATTCGGCACCGGCTTATACTCTGCAGAGCCGACGATTATCGTATGTAGTTTGCCGATTCGTTCATTGCGAATCAGCTCTACCGTATGGCGGAACCAGTTGCTCGACCGCTGCTGTGTGCCGAACTGAAAGACAACTCCGTACTGGTGAACGGCCTGGCGTATTGCCTTGCACTCGGCGATGCTCATCGCGAGCGGCTTTTCGTAATACATATCCTTGCGGTTCTTTGCCGCTTCGATTCCTATCAGGGCATGCCAGTGGTCGGGCGTTGCGATGCATACGGCATCGATATCTGGCCTGGCGAGCAGCTCGCGGAAGTCGTTATAGGCGGCGCAGTCGTTGTTTGCGTACCTGTGGTTGACCGTTTCGACGGCCCTGTCGCGGCGATTCCCAAAGACGTCGCAAATGGCAACCATCTGCACATCGTCGTGTCCGAGGAAGCTGCGCAGGTGCCCGCCGCCCATGCCGCCTACGCCGATACAGGCCATTACGATTTTCTCACTCGGGGCGACCACACCGCCTCTGCCTAAGACCTTAGACGGGACAATGTAAGGGAATGCGAGGGTTGCTGCAGCGGTCGCAGTTTTGCCTAAGAACCTGCGTCTATTCATTCGCATCGACATGTAACGACCATCCTGAAATACAAGAGTGCTTTCCACGAATAAGCGTGTGGACACATTGTACAGTTTCTTTTTGGTTTTTGCAAGCGAGGCCAGAGCTTCAACGCGAATTCAAAGCCGTAATGTGCGATGCAACGGCTGCGGTAATCTGCTCTGGCGATTCGAAGGGCAAATACATCAGCCGCATCACAAAGGTGTATCGCCGGCCCAACTGATATTCGGGAATATACCACTGGAAATCCCATGCCGGATGTCCACTGCCTCCACCGGACGGGGATTGGCTGAAACGAACCTGCTCGGCTTGTCTGAAGATAAACACCAGCGCCATGTCGCCACTTATCCCGTAGTACCACGGCTCGGCGAAACGGTATTTCGAGAAATTGAATACGAGCGTAAGAGGAAAGTCCGAGTCATGTGTGAAGCTGCGATTATCGCAGCGGCCCAGGTGCGTGGACAGCTTACCGTGGGCGGGTGTTACGCCCGTCACCGGCCGTGTTTTACAATTTTCTTCGCCCGCGGGGCAGCCCGGGAAGTGGATATCGATAGAGTCTGGTTTGTCTATGTAGCCGGCGAAGAACAGGCCAATGTATCCGTTTTTGAAGGTTCGCTCGTGCGGCACGCATTCGAATCTCAGTTCAATCGCGCCGTCTGCCAACAGCTCATATTGCAGGCGGCTCTCGAGTTTCCAGTACGGCGTTGGCGGCTGATAAAGCTCAACTGTAAAGTCGTCTATCCGCCGAATCTCCATCGGCGCTCTTCGGGGCTCGAAGAGAATATCTTTGTTCTGAGCAGTGCCATCGTGGATGTGTTCGAAGTTGAGGCCTGCGTAGAAAGGAACAAAGACATTTTCGCTGCGGTTGGTATGCGTCAATGACGCCAGACCGCTGTAGCCGTCGCGGTGTCGGGGCAGGATGTCATCGTCCACAGCCTCGTTGTTTACGACGACCGCCTTGATATCTGCCCGCCGGAGCACAACATAAGGTTTATCCATCTGTTTGTACGGTAGTGGTGTTGTCGGTGCACATCCCGACAGGGCCAACGTGGACAAGACTACGGCCATCCAACTGTATCGGCGTGCTTTCATGGATTAAAGTCCTTTCGTAACCGGAGGTTATCTTCACTGTTTCTTTGGTGACGGTCAAGAGTTGTGACAAGAATCGCCTGTCAGAAGCGATAGACGATTTTGTTGAATACGCCGCGCTGGGCGGGGCCGTCGGTTTTGTAATCGTTGAGTACAAAGTAATAATCGATGTTGTCTTTTATAGGCCAGGTGAACAGCAGTGTTAAGTTATATCTTCCTATGGCAGTGTCCTCGGCGGTGAACTTAATCCTTCCGCTGGACGGCCAGGTATATTCGGTAACCGACCTCCAGAGCCAGATTGATTCGTCGCCGTCGTCTCTCGGATGTTCGATTCGATAATCAATCTCAAACTTAGTCGTCATCCGGTCGCTCAGCTCCAACGGTTTTTCGAAGCCGTATTCGTCATAAGGGACGGCTTCGAAGACCCCTCTTTTGTAGGAGGCGCTAATCGAATGCCACCTGTCCGTGCGGTTGTATCTCAACAGGAAGCGGTTGTACCTGTTGTAGTATGGTGCGTGGTATCGGTCCGCGCGGTAGTATCGAAACTCAAGCTCGTTGCGAAGGCGGATTCCCACCATATGTTTGTAATAGTTGTATGTCAGCTCACCGTTGTGGTTGTGGTAATAATCAAAATCGGTGAACAATCCGATCCATTTGACGGGCCCGGCTTCGATGTCCCCATCAAGGAAGATGGAGCCAGCGGGGCCGCGGATGTCTCGCCTGGGGATGTAGCCGAGGTCCGGGACAAAGCCGCGTGTGATGTCAAGATAGCTAAGATTCCAGTTGTATGGTTTTTTTTCACCCGTCAGGGAAAACTTCATAGCGTACGCACTGTGGTCAATTTTGCCGTCTGTGTCTATGCCTTTGGTATCTTTTAGGCCGAGGACCTGTGTGCTTATCCAGTTGTCGCCGTTAAGGTAAAACTTCGAGTCGAGTCCGGTTACGAAGTTTGTGCCGTCTGTTCGGTTGGAGCTGGACCAGATGCCGCCGATATGCGAGTCCTCTCCGATGTAATGAATGAGCCGGCCGACATTGTAATGTCCGTGGACGCGCTCATCGGAGCGATTAACCGTGCCGAGGACGTCAATCATTCCCATCGCCCAGTCGCTTGCCTGTCCGGTCAGCTTGGCCCCGGTCTCGATATCAAGAAAGCGCCGGCTGTAGTAAAAGTTGAGCGGCGTTTTGAACAGTTCGGCACCCTCGCGAAAAAAGGTCCTTTTTTCAGGAAGAAAGCGTTCGGTATCCCGCAGCTCTATGGTGTCGGCGTCGGCTTCGACCTGGCCGAAATCAGGGTTATACGTAAAGGCACTTACCCACTGAGAATTCAATCTCAATGACATATCGATACCGGTCGAGAGTTTATTGGTGCCTCCTTCGAGCTTGCCGGTTCCGGCGCCTTTGAGGGTTGCGGTGCTGCTGAGGTATGTCTCGAACTTCGGCTTCGGTTTTACAGTTATTTTGCCGAGGTTAAGCCCTGTCAGCTCACCGTAATTTCTGGGCATATACCCCTTTTGGTTGAGGTACGACCAGATGCTGTATTCCTGTCTGCCCTTTTCGATTCGAAAGAAGTTTATGCCCCAGGTGGCATTATCCTTCGGCTCGAAGTGCATATCGGTTATAGGGATTGCCATCTCGGCAAACCAGCGGTCGGACGTTATCTTGCAGGCGACGACTATATTGCTGTCCCAGTTGCTGTCCATCCCGAAAAGGCCCTGCCTGGCATCG
The DNA here is from genome assembly GCA_964585535.1 of uncultured Pirellulales bacterium. Taxonomy (GTDB): domain Bacteria; phylum Planctomycetota; class Phycisphaerae; order Sedimentisphaerales; family Anaerobacaceae; genus JAUVYV01. The sequence continues at coordinate 23,530 of CAZPDW010000004.1, read as the reverse complement.
AAGACGGTACCAAGTGTGTTTACGATGAAGATATACCCGCTGCGGCGGTCATTGAAGGTATCCAGCCGAAGGTCCACGCGGTCGTCGCTGCCCAGGAAGCGGTCCCGCTTGCGTACGGTGGCGAGGATTTTCTCTGGGTGCGGCTCCATACACTCGAAGCCGACATACAGGCACTTATCGTCATAGAGCACCCGCACAAACGTTCGTTCAACCACCGGTTTGTTATACTGAGTTTCGGTAAAGCCGGTGGCGACGTTTGCCTTTGCCCAGCAGGCATCGCTGAGCAGGCCGTCTATGACAGGAGCCCTGTCGGTGCGAACCGCGGCTATTGAGGGGCGCCGCTGGTCGGCAAAGGCAGATGCAGGGGCCAGGGCGGCGCAGAGCACGCATACAGCCGTGAACACCGCGTTTGCCGATTGTGAGTATGCATCCAATTTCAACAGGGAGCAGTTCCTTTTATAACACAACACGGCTATCGTACTTGTCTTCCAGAAAGTGCGGTAACGACGGTAAAGTTATTACTGAAATACACCCAGCAGTGAAGGCATAAGCAAACTGGAACCACTATTTTACCGAGTTACGGCGAGCATTTCAAGACATTGTAAACGAAACGTCCGGTTGGCAGGACATCGGAGACATTCGCGTCCTGAACCTGTATGAATTTGGCCGATATTGGCAGGACCAGTTGGCGCTCATTATCGTGCCGGGGGCGGTTTTTCTCGGGGGAACAGGTGTTGTGCTTTTTGGGTGGCTGCGGCGGCGGCGAACAATGCAGGAATATCGAATCGAAATGGAAATAAGGGGTTGGAAGCCCTGTCGCAAGCGGGTTTGCGGCCCTTGTTTTTTTGCGCAGCCGGATTTTACTTTCATTGTTTGTTTCGAATGATAAGCTATCAAGCGCTTTATGAGGTAAAAATTATGAAAGTAGATATCGGGCGGAGCGTTCTGGAATTGGTCGAAGGCGACATTACGGAGATGGATATCGAGGCCATTGTCAACGCCGCGAATGGGCGGCTGGTTATGGGCGGCGGCGTGGCGGGGGCGATAAGGAGAAAGGGCGGGCCTGTTATACAGCAGGAATGCAACGAGACAGGAGGGACATTCGTGGGCGGGGCGGTCATAACGAGTGGCGGCAACCTGAAGGCGAAGTACGTGATTCACGCGGTAGGCCCGAGGATGGGCGAGGGCGGCGAGGACGAGAAACTAAAGAATGCGACGTTGAACTCGTTGAAGTTGGCCGACGAGAGGGGCATCAGGAGCATCGCATTGCCGGCGATAAGCGCAGGGATTTTCGGCTTTCCCATCGGGCGCTGCGCAGAGATAATGCTTCGAGTGACAATCGATTACATAGGCGGCGAGACGGGTTTGGAAAGGGTTGTGTTTTGCCTTTTCGGCGGGGACAGTTACGAGGTTTTCGAGAAAGAGCTGAAGAAAAGGGTGGGAAAATGAGAGCGGTGGTATTGAGCGGGGCCTCAGCCATTGAAGAAGGGCCGTTGGAGACGGTGGAGCTGCCGGTGCCTGAGCCGGTCGATAAAGAGATTCTGATTAAGGTATCGGTATGCGGGGCGTGTCATACCGACCTTGACGAGGCGGAAGGTCGGCTTGTGACGGGCAAGACGCCGGTCGTGCCGGGTCATCAGGTGGTGGGTACGGTGGCGGAAAAGGGCAAGTTAGTCACCAAACACGACGTCGGCGACAGGGTGGGGGTTACGTGGCTTTACGAGTGCTGCGGCGAGTGCGATTTCTGCAGGGCGGGGCGGGAGAATCTTTGCGGAGCAGCGAAATGGACGGGCAAGGATGCGGACGGCGGCTACGCCGAGTATATGGTAATAGGCGAAGATTTCGCGTATCCTGTTCCCGAGCGGTTCAGCGATGCCCAGGCGGCTCCGCTTTTGTGCGCGGGGGTGATTGGGTACCGGACGTTACGGCTTGCCGAGGTCAGCGACGGCGAGCGTATCGGGCTGTTCGGTTTCGGGGCATCGGCGCACATAGTGATTCAGGTTATCAGGCACAAATTTCCGAACAGCGAGGTCTATGTGTTCACGAAGACCGAGGCGCACGCCGAATTGGCGAGAGAGCTTGGTGCGGTCTGGACGGGCCGGTCCGGCGATAAGCCGGGCGTCGGGCTGAACAAAATTATGGATTTTACGCCGGTGGGAGAATGTGTTCGAGATGCTTTAGGTGTGTTAGAGCGGGGAGGTCGGCTGGTGATTAACGCAATCCGCAAGGAGACGCCGGTGCCGCCGCTCGATTACGCCGAATATTTGTGGCTCGAGAGGGAAATCAAGAGCGTAGCAAACGTTACCCGCCGGGATGCAGAGGAGTTTCTGCCGTTGGCCGGCGAGATTCCGATTGTGCCTACGATTGAGGAGTTTGACCTCGAGCAGGCGAATGAAGTTTTGCTCAGGATAAAGCAATCGAGCGTTCGCGCCGCGGCGGTTCTGCGGGTTGGTCGATAAACTTAGAAAAGAAAATAGTCATTGCGAAGGAGCGAAGCGGCTGCGGCAATCTATAGTTTACGAACAATGGAGATTGCTTCGCTTCGCTCGCCCCTAAGGGGCTTGCGATATGAAGAATGCGGAAATCAGCGGGCTGTTCGAGCAGATAGCCGACATAATGGAGATACTGGGGGAGGACCGCTTCCGCATCAACAGCTATCGCAAGGTCGCTCGGGTCATCGGCGAGATGCCGACCGATGTCGAGGTTATGCTTGAAAGCGGTCGGCTTGCAAATGTGCCCGGCATCGGCAAATCGAGCATTGCCAAGATTGAGGAGTTCCTCAAGAGCGGCAAAATTACCGCTCATCAGCAGTTGCTTAAAAAAATACCTGATACCCTGCTTGAGCTTCTTAACGTACCGCAAATGGGTCCGAAGGGGGTCAAGGCGGTGTATAAGAATCTGAAGGTAAAGAGTATCGGCGAGCTGAAGAAGGTAATCGAGGACGGCTCGCTGGCAGAGTTAGACGGATTCGGCGAGAAAAAGGCGGCGACGATTGCACGGGGTATTGAGTTTCTCGAAAGGCAATCGGGCAGGATACGGCTGGATGAGGGACTGGAAGCGGCGCATTTAGTGACGGAGTTCCTCGGTGACAAGCCCGGTATAAAGAACGTCTCGGTCGCAGGTTCGCTCAGGCGGCGTGCAGAGACGGTCGGTGACGTTGACATACTTGTCTCAGCCGGGAAGGGCAAAAGAATAATTGATTCATTTGTCGGGGCCGATTTTATTCAGGAGGTCTTAGCGGCGGGTCGGACCAAGGGCTCGGCTATCGTCGAAACGAGCACAGGCCCCGTTCAGGTCGATGTTCGCGTAGTGCGTCAGAAGAGCTTCGGGTCCGCGGCGCAGTACTTTACCGGCTCGAAACAGCATAACATCCGGCTGAGGGAGATTGCGGTGAAAGCCGGTCTTAAATTGAATGAGTACGGCCTGTTCAGAGGCGAAAAGATGCTCGCCGGCGGCAGCGAGCAGGGCATTTATAAACGGCTGGGTCTTGATTATATCGAGCCGATTCTTCGTGAGGACCGGGGTGAAATTGAGGCAGCCAGGAACCATTCGCTTCCTGAGCCGGTCCGTCTCGAGGACATCAGGGGCGATTTTCATACGCACAGCATCGCTTCGGACGGGGACTGCGAGATAAGCGAGCTTGCCGAGGCGGCCAGAGAACGCGGCTACGAATTTATCTGCATCACGGACCATTCGCAGTCGTCGGTAATTGCGAACGGGCTGAGCGCCAAGCGCTTAGCCGAGCAGATAAAGCAGATTCGAGAGCTTAACGAGCGGCTCGAAGGGATTACCATACTTGCCGGCAGCGAGGTGGATATACTGGCGGACGGGTCGCTGGATTTCGATGACGGGCTGCTGAGAGAGCTTGATTTTGTGATTGCATCGGTACATTCGGGTATGGCCGGTGCACGAGAGAAGGTGACGGCACGGACGCTCAAGGCGATGGACAATCGCTATGTGAGCTGCATCGGTCATCCGACGGGTCGGCTGATTGGTCGGCGGGAGGCGATGGACCTCGATATGACGGCGGTAATAGAGCACGCGGTTGCGACCGGCACGGCCCTGGAAGTGAACGCGAATCCGTATCGGCTGGATTTGAAGGACGTGCACTGCAAAATGGCGGTCGAGCGGGGGGTGCTGCTGGCGCTCGGGACTGATTCGCATCATCTGCCGCACTTGGTATTTATGGATTTTGGTGTTGCGACGGCAGGGCGCGGCTGGGCGACAAAGAGCGACGTTCTCAATACGCTGACGCTATCGCAGATAAGGAGGTGGGTGGCAAAGAAAAGGCGATGAGTGAGATAATAAAACTCGGCAAGCCGGATTTGGCAGGTTCGCTAACGCCGGGGCAGGAAAATTCAGTCGAGGCGGATGCCCTTTTGTTCGAGCCATTCTTTCAAATCGCCCATTTCGGTATCGAAGACCTGGTTGTCGTAGTCGGCTTCGAGCTCGCTGACCTTTTCGGCCAGTTCCGGCTGCTCGGCGACGATTTCGGTAAGGCGTTTCTCGAAGTCATCGCCCGCCCGGCGAAGGTCGTCGAGGGGAATCTTCAAGCCCAGGAGAGAGGCGATAAGGCGGGTGGCCGACTCGACGCACCTCGGGTTATAGCCCTGGACGTAAGCGGGTATCTCGGCCACCAAGCTCAGCATCTCTACGCCTTCGTCGGACGCCCGGTGTGTCAGGTAAGTGATTATGCCGGCGGGTCCTTCGTAGTTTGAGAACTTGATTGCCGGGTGGGTGAGCTGTTCTTTGAGCTTTTCATCGGACATTGAGCAGGAGAATCTCGGCTCGCGGGTATGCGGCGTCAGGCCTGCGACGCTGCCGATAAAGTAGATTCGGCGGACGTCGAATTTGTCGGCGAGCGAAAAGATGCGGTCGGCATACTGCCGCCAGGCAAGGTTCGGCTCCTTGCCGGAAAAGAGGACAAGCCCATTTTTTTCGCTGCAGTAAAAGGTATTTGTGGCCGGCTCGAATGCCTCGATGAGGCCGTCCCTGACCCTGGTGTGCGGGCGGAACAGGGCGGAAATCTCCATTGAGCCGGGGAAGTTATAGATGTAGAACAACTCCGGCTCGATATGTGCGAATGCCTCTGCGCCGAGAGCATCCCGCAGGTATCTGATGGTTCCGGTGGAGACATCTCCGCCGTCCATCCAGCCGGAAAAGCCCATAACCAGCCGGGGCTGTCCGTAAGTCCCAGGGACTCCTTGCGGAGGACTTCCAGGGAGAACGAATTTCGGGTGCCGGTAAATTTTCAGATTCTCGTCTTTCATTTGGCTATGACCGGTTCAGTTCAATTTCTTTTAGCAGTTATAGCCGTTACAATCCAGAGGATTTTCGAAAGGCCCCGGCGTTGGGTGAGTTTTTTGAACCGCTTCTCGTGTGCGGTTTGTTATAATAGAGCGCCGGCCCCGGGGGGCCGATGTGGACGGTGTGGAATCCGTTCTCCGTAGTATTACTACGAAGGATGAAGATGAAGGTTCAGTGCGAATTATGTCCGAAGATGTGCGTGATTGCGCCGGGTGAGAGTGGCGAGTGCCGGGTGCGTATCAATATCGACGGCGTTTTGCGGACGGTGGTCTATGGCTATCCGTGTGCGATTCATATCGACCCCGTTGAGAAAAAGCCGCTCTTTCACTTCCTGCCCGGGACGGGGATTCTTTCGATTGCGACGGCCGGGTGCAACCTGCACTGCAGAAACTGCCAGAACTGGGAGATTTCGCAGGCCAACCCCGAGGACACCCAGGCGTTTTTTGCGCCGCCTCAACGGCTTGTTCAGCTGGCTCAGCAGTACAATTGTCTCTCAATCGCATATACTTACACCGAGCCAATCGTCTATTACGAATATACCCTCGACACGGCGAAACTGGCCGAGGAGAATGGGCTGCGGAGCGTATTGGTAACGGCCGGCTATATCAATCCCGAGCCGTGGAAAAATCTGCTGCAGTACACGGACGCCGCAAACATCGACCTCAAGGGTATTACGGAGCAGTTTTATCGTGACGTCTGTTCGGGGACGTTAAAGCCCGTTCAGCAGGCGCTGATACTGGCCGCGGCCAGCGGCATCGAATTAGAGGTGACAAATCTTGTTATCCCGACGTTGAACGACAAGCCGGAGCAGATTCGCCGGCTCGCCGGATGGCTCAAGGCCAACTTAGGTGGCGATATTCCTTTGCATTTTTCGGGTTTTCATCCGCAGTACAAGATGCGCAACCTGCCGCCGACCTCGCTGCAGACGCTCGAAACGGCGCGGCAAATCGCTATGAGCGAGGGGCTGAATTACGTTTATATCGGCAACGTTCGCAGCAGCGAAGGCGAAAACACCTATTGCCCCGCCTGCAAAAAGCTGCTGATTGAGCGAACGGGATATACGATAATACAGAACCGGCTCAAAGACGGGCGATGCCCGGACTGCGGAAAAGAGATTTACGGGGTATGGAAATGACGCGAAGAAAGTTTATCAGGCGGTTGATTTTGGCCGGCGCCGCAGTCGCCGGAGCGCGGTATCTCTCCCACAAGATACATCCACGTCGGTTTACCGTTGCCGGACGTTTGTCCGTAAGTCCCAGGGACTCTTTACGGAGGACTCCCAAGGAGAATAGATACCCGGGTACTCTCAAACAAATTGGTCGAATAAGCACTATTGGCAAATGGAGCGGCTGATATGAACGGTGAAACAGAGTTTTCTTTACGCAGGGCGGTTCGGTCAGGATTTGTTATGTTGATAATAATCGTCGTTGGTATACTCGCCCTGGATGCATTTATGCCGAAACCTGCCGGCAGAGGCAGGCGGGCGGGCGGCGGCGGCGGCGGCGAGGAAAACAAAACTCAAAACTCAGAACTCAAAATTCAAAACCAGCGACCGGCCAAGACCGTTTTTCGAAGCACGCTCGCCGAAAGGGGCTGGTACCCCGCCGATGCCAATTTGCTGCGAAAGCAAATAGCAGGTTACTTTGAAAAGGCCCGGGTCGAGCCGATAGAAAACGCCGTCGCGGTAATCCTGCCGCACGCCGGCTATGCCTACTCGGGCCAGACCGCCGCATACGGGCTGAAAATCGTAAAGGGCAAATACAGGCGAATTGTCGTGGTCGGGCCGAGCCACTACGTACCGATGTCCGAGATTCTCAGTGTCCCTAAGGTAACGCATTACCAGACGCCCTTAGGCGAGGTGCCGCTGGATACCGCCTTTATCAACAAGCTCCTCGAGCATCCGATATTTCAGAATGTCCCGCGGGTACATCAGTTTGAGCACAGCGTCCAGATGGAGCTGCCTTTGCTGCAGTATGCGTTCGGCGATTTCAAGTTTGTCCCCATTGTGGCGGGAGAGTGTTCTGCCGAGACGATTCGCAGGGCCGCCGACATTTTGAAGCCGATGCTCGACAAAAATACGCTCGTGGTTGCAAGCTCGGACTTTACGCATTACGGGCCTAATTACAGCTATGTACCGTTCACCGAGAACGTACCTGAGCAGCTCAGAAAACTTGATATGGGCGTTTTCGAGAAGATTGCGGCGCTCGACGCCGACGGCTTTTTGGCGTACAGGCAAAAGAGTCGCCAGACAATTTGCGGTTATGTTCCGATAGCGATATTGCTCTCGATGCTCGAGCCGGACAGCAAATGCAAGCTGGTCCATTATGCGACAAGCGGCGGGCTGACGGGCGATTTTACGAACTCGGTCAGTTATCTTGCGGTGGTTTTTTCCGGTGCCTGGCCTGGCGGGGCGGCAGCCAAACCGAAGCATACCGAGGCCGCTCTCACCGCCGACGAAAAAGGCCAGCTTTTGAAGCTCGCCCGCAAAACCATCGACTACTATCTCGAACATCGTCGTGTCCCCACCGCTGAACAGCTCGGTATCGGCGTAACCGACGCGATGAAGTCGGTGCGGGCGGCCTTTGTTACACTCACCGAACACGGGATGCTCAGGGGCTGCATCGGTGACATCTTCCCTCGCCAGCCGTTGTATGAATCGGTGATTGAAAACGCCGTCAACGCCTGCGTTCGCGACCGGCGTTTTCGCCCGGTGACAAAGGACGAGCTTGCCGGCATCACAATCGAGATATCGGCGCTGACGGTGCCGAAACCGATAGAGTCGTGGCAGGAAATCAGAATCGGCACCGACGGTGTCGTGTTGAGCAAGGCCGGCCGCCGGGCGGTATTTTTGCCGCAGGTCGCACCCGAACAGGGCTGGGACGTCAACGAAATGCTCACACATCTGTCACTCAAGGCCGGCCTTGAGCCAGGCGTCTGGAAACAGGGAGCAAGCTTTCTGGCGTTCCAGGCGGAAGTCTTTGGTGAAAAACGATGAAGCTCTTTCGCTGGCTTGTTGTCTTCAGTTACGGCCTGTTCAGCATTGGCGCCCAGACGCTGCTCTTCCGCGAGTATATCACAACCTTCGAGGGCAGCGACGTAAGCGTCGGCATCTTCTTCGCCTGCTGGTTTTTGTGGGTGGCTCTGGGGGCGGTGCTCGTTTACCGGCTCGGCCCGCTTGGCACCCGGCTCGCCGGCAAAATCGAGCTGCTTTTACTTGTCTATCTTCCCGCCTTTGTTCTGCAGTTGTTCCTGATAATCCAGGCGCGTACCCTGGTCGGGATTGAATCCTACGCACTTGTCTCAATTCCCCGGCTGGTGTTTCTTTCGGTCGTCATAAACGCACCGGTGAGCGTTATCACCGGTATGCTATTTCCGTTGTTCTGCCGTCGGCTCAGCCCCACAGGGCCCCTCACGGTCTCGGGCGTCTATACGCTCGAGGCCGCCGGCAGCTTCGTCGGCGGCCTGGGGACAACGCTGCTCCTCGGCGTCGGCCTCAATTCCGTCAAGGTCTTCCTTTTGCTTGCATTTGTCATATCCCTGTCGGCTTTTTTATCGCTGGCGACCAAAACCGCCCCGACTCAGCCGCCTGTCAATCGCAAGTACCGCAAAATGACCGCCGCCGCACTTTTGCTCTGTCTCTGCGCCGTCGCCTTCGTCGGTACCGGCCTCGATAATCGACTGGCTCGTTCTCTAAGAATCCTGAAATGGTCAAAGCTGCTGCCCGCTGGCGCTTACGCCGGCTCGTTTCGGACGGCCCAGGCCGAGTATTTGTTCGGCCAATATCGCGACCAGTGGCTGGTTATGCGGCAGGGCACCGTTGTCGAGGCAGTGCCGGACGAAGCCGCCTCGGCGAAGACCGGTGCCGTCGCACTCTGCCAGAACCCGAAGGCGAGCAGGGTCCTGGTCGTCGGTTCGGGGCTGGCCCTGTGTCGTACGCTCCTAAAGCTGCCGCAGATAAGCAATGTCACCTGGGCCCACAGCGACAGCGAATACGTGCGAAAGGTCGGTTCGTCCATCGGCGCCAAATTCAGGATATCCGACGACCGCTTCGAACCGTTTGTCGGCGACCTTCGTGCCGCACTAACAAAAAGCGAAAAAACGTTACCGTTCGATATTGTCATCGTCAATCTCCCCGGGCTGACCAACTCCGTTCTGAATCGTTACTATACCGTCGAGTTTTATAAGCAGCTCAGCCGGAACCTCGCCCGAAACGGCATCTTAGCGGTGCACACCGGCGGCGGCGCCAATGTTATGGGCGCCGAGCTTGTCAGTATCGGCGCATCTACGCTGGTAACACTCGAAAAGGTCTTTCCACATATCGCCTTGGCGCCGGGTGAGGATACCTGGTTTATCGCATCGGACAGCCCGGCGGTTACGGGCAAGCCCGGGCTGCTGCGCGACCGCTTCGCGGCGATACCTGGCGCAGCCGAAATTCTCTCACCGGAGGCGCTGCTGAGCATTTACCTGCCCGACCGTGCCGAAAAAGCTATGGCCGCCTACCGCAGCGCCGATTTGCCCGGCCGGCTCCTGCTCAACAGCGATTCGAGGCCGCTGACTCATCTGTACAGTTTGCTGCTGGCTGCTAAGCAGTCTCAGGCGCCCGTCACGCGGTTCGTCAAGCTGCTTGCTTTGGCGGGGCCACTGGTATTATTTATCCCGATACTCCTCTTTGCGGCCCTGCGCGTTTTCTACATCCGCGGCACTACAGGCGCCGCCGGCAGGTCAAGCTTCGACGGCACGTACCTCGTATTTTCCGCTGGTCTGACGGGCATCGGCCTGGTCATCGTTCTGATGTATATGTACCAGGTTCGCTTCGGCTCGCTCTATTTGTACATCGGCGTCATTTCGTCACTGTATATGACCGGCCTGGCGTTCGGGGCGGCCCTGTGCAGAGGGCTTTTGAGACGCCTGCGGCAGCCGGCAAAGACAATGTTCACCTCCGAGTATGTCCTGTTTGCGGTTGTTGCGGTGCATTCGGTGCTCATTACAATAATTGCCTTCTGGCCCGGCGGCGAGTGGTTCCATACTGTTTTTGCCGCCGCCTTTGTGCTCACCGGGCTGTGCGGCGGCTGCTATTTTCCCATCGCCGACTCGCAGCTTACCGATGCCGGTCTCGAGGCCGGCCGCACCGGCAGCAAACTCGAATTGGCCGACCACCTCGGTGCGGCGGCGGGAGGGCTGCTCACCGGCCTGCTGCTCGTACCCGTCGCGGGGACAATGGTAACGCTGCTCGTCCTGACGGCCCTGCTCGTCTCAAATGTTCCCGCCGCAGCGCTGAACGTCTGCCGGCGGCAAAACCCCGGCCAAGCCGGCACGACCGCCGGGCGGCTGCGCAGGTTCGGCTACGCCCTGTTCGGCGTCGCCGCTGTGGTCGTGTTGTGCTCCAATCTGCTCGTTTCAGCCGGTGCCAAACTAAAGCCGGCCCTGACCCAATCCACGGCCCAGCCGCTGGCGGCCGAAATGCAAATCGAACCCGCCAGAGCCACTCTCGAAAACAGCGACCGAACGGTGAATTACTTCAATGTCTATGACCCGCAAAAAAAACTTACCGGCTATATCTTCAGCTCCGCCGAGCTTGCGCCGCAGGTCCGCGGCTTCGGCGGCAAAATCAATCTCGCTATCTACATCGATAAAGACGGCAAACTCCTCGACTTCCATATCATCCGCTCAAACGAAACGCCTGCATACCTCGATATGCTCGGCGGCTGGCTCGGCTCGCTGAAGGGCCGTCGGCTTTTCGGCGTCAGGCCGTTTGCAGGTCTCGATACGGTTACGGGCGCAACCGTAAGCTCGCAGGCCGTCCTTGCCTCAATCGGCAAATCGGCCCGGCGCTTCGCCACCGGCATACTCGGCAGGGCCGTCGAGCAAACTGCCGCACCTGCCGCACGGCACAATAAGTTTTTCGACATAACTGCCGTTTATCTAACAGCCGCAGTTGTCTTTACACTGCTGGTGATTTTCAAAGGCGGTCTGCTGAGCCGCCTGCTCGTTCTTTGTTTCAATCTTGCCGTCGGCGGCTTCGTCCTGAATACCCAGTACTCCAGCGAGCAGGTCGCAACCATTCTGTCCGGGCATATACCCGCGGTCGCATTCAGCGGTGTTTTCCTGCTCGGCGTGGGCATATTGGTTCTTGTAATACTGCTGGGCAATATCTACTGCGGCTACCTGTGCCCGTTCGGCGCATTACAGGAGCTGGCCGGCTATGTATTGCCGAAGCGATTCAGGCCCTCGGTGCCTTCTGAGGAGATGGTCAGGGCGAGGTTCATCAAATACATTGTCCTGTTTGTCTTTGTGATTTTGTTTTTTATCTCGAGAGACAGGACCATCCTCGCCGCCGACCCGCTGATAGCTGTGTTTAGCACTCGCTTCTGGGTTCACAATTTGCGCTCACCGCTCGGTGTTCTTGTGATTGCCGCTCTGGTCGGCTCGGTTTTCTACGGGCGTTTTTGGTGTCGCTACCTGTGCCCGACGGGCGCCTTCCTGTCGCTGTTTAACAAAATTACGATACTGAGGCATTTGCTGCCGGCAAGGCATTACGGCAGGTGTGAATTCGGCGTTACCGCCGCCGACCGGCTCGACTGCATATACTGCGACAGGTGCCGAGGCGGTTTCAAAGCCCCGACCGAGCGGGCCGATTCATACGTCCCGGCGAGCACGCCGGCAAAAGCCATGTCACGATACCTCGTATTGGCCGCTGCAATTACGGCGATATACGCATCCGGCCTCGCAGCCGTCAGGTTTAACCGGCTTATGCAGTTTACCGGCAGCCGGGCGTCGGCGATAAGCGCATCGGGCGGCCAGCCGAGGGAGGTTGACCTGCGCAAAATCGAAAAAATGATTAAGGGAAAAAAACTCTCCGACAAGGAAGCGGACTATTACAAAAAAATCGAGTAGGCCGGGGGGCTAATGCGCCAAATGGCTTAACGGCGAAAATAGCCGATTAGCCAGAGTATCAGCGTCAGGACGATTGAGATTATTATGCAGGTAGTAATCGGCAGATACACCCTCCAGCCCTTCGAGCCGAGCTGCAAATCGCCGGGCAGCCGGAAACGATTCTGGCCCGGCGAGATACCAAGCTTGCCGCAGCGAAGCCAGGGCCGTAAGGCCTGAAGGAAAGCATCTTAATGAAAAGAATCTTGACGAAAATAAAGGAAGCGACAATAATACCATTGGTTGGCGAAACGCAAGCGAGTCCTGCAGAGGTGCAACTCACCAGGGATAACCAACCCAAGGCGACGAAATTCATGTTAGGTTTGAAAGCAAGATATGCTAAAGCGATATGCGACATTTGTGAGTTTGTTTCGCTCGGTCAGCGATGTCTGTATTATCGGTTGCATTTGGCTTTGTGTTTTCTATGTTAGATTTCATTCGGGGGTATTTACAACAGCTAAGGGGATACCAGATTTTAAAAAACATTTGGTATTGATGCTGCCTATTATTCTTATTTGCTACTTAAGCTGTCTGTTTACAGGTCTTTATGAGTTAAAACGAATACAGAATATATTTGTGCAACTCGCAGATATTTTTAAGGCCAGCATCTTCAGTGGTCTGTTCGTGCTGGCGTTTTTTTACTATCTTCATGATGTGCCCTATTCACGGAAGTTATTGGCTCTGTTCTTGATTATGTTATTTGCAGGTTTGGTTTTTTCGCATTTATTAACAATGGTAGTAATACGAAAGCTACGTGCGAAAGGATATAACCTGCGTTATTATGCTGTAATAGGAGTCGGTCAGGAAGGTCAACAGCTTGTCCGTGATATCGACCGAACGGGATGGCTGGGATTGAAATGTGTTTTTTTTGTAGATAATAATCCGAGTCTTATCGATACTGAATTGCTGGGAATCCCAATATACGGTCCTGTTGAAAAACTAACTGAATTAGTTAAAACCGAGACGATAGATGAAGTTTATCTTGCTTTAAGCGGAGATGAGGCACAAAAAGCATACCCGGTTCTAAAGTCTCTTCAATCTTCCGGTGTAACCATCCGCATCATACCAGATTGGGGCAATCTGACTTCGATAAGCGGTGCTACAGCAATAACCATAGGCCATCAGATTCTATTTTCGGCGGCTGATTCTCCATTAGATGGTGTTAATGTTGTATTGAAAGAAGTTTTTGATTGTATCGTTGCTCTAATATTACTAATCATATTTATGGTTCCCATGATACTGATAACTATTTTGATTAAGTTAACCAGCAAGGGGCCCATTTTTTATAAGCAGCTGCGTGTGGGAATGGACCAGAAAGAATTTAAGATGCTCAAATTTCGCACCATGTCAGCAGGTGCAGAAAAAGAAAATGGGCCACAATGGACTAAGAATAACGATTCCAGGCGTACTAAAATTGGAGCTTGGTTGCGACATACGAGTCTTGACGAGTTTCCTCAGCTTATAAATGTAGTTAAAGGTCAAATGAGCTTGGTTGGTCCCAGGCCGGAACGTCCTATTTTTGTAAAGCAATTCTCTGGTGAATATAAAAAATATCTACTTAGACACAAGGTTAAAGCGGGTATGACCGGTTGGGCGCAAATAAATGGTTTCCGGGGGGACACCTCCCTTAGAAAAAGATTACTGTATGACTTGTATTACGTCAGAAACTGGTCATTTGGACTGGATATATGGATTCTTCTGCGAACACCGTGGCATATTTTAAAAGGTGAAAACGCGTATTGAAAAAGATTATTGCACAATCGGATAAAAGCAGAGATTTGGTTAATGTGTCAATATTGCTGATGGTGGCTTTATGTATTGGCATATACCTTATTGCCACAACAGCTATCATTGCAAAAGACGGAGTGGGCTTTATAAAGTATGCCCAACAGATAGAAGCTGATCCTGTCAAAACAATAGTAAGTGAATATCAACATCCCGGTTATCCATGGCTAATTCTTATTACCCGCAAAGTTACGGCTTTGTTGTATAAAGACACATCGATATTAACCTGGATTTACTGTGCGCAAAGCGTCACTTTGGTATTCAGGCTGCTTGCTATAACGGTACTATATTTCATAGGGAAACAATTATTCGGAGCCAAGATAAGTTTTTGGGCAACATTGGTCCTCATATTATTGCCTAAGCCGGCTGAATATGGAAGCGATGCCCTTAGTGATTGGCCGCACATGTTTTTCTTAGTGTTAGGCATATTATTGTTGTTCAACGGGGCATCAAAAAACAACTATTGGCTGTTTGGTTTTGTCGGCCTTGCTGCAGGAGTGGGATACCTTATTCGGCCTGAGTGTGCTCAATTGGTTGTGTTAGGCAGTTTGTGGCTTGGACTACAGTTGTTCTGGCCAAGACGGTCTATAAGTAAAAGCAAGGTATTATTTTCATTAACTCTACTGTTGATAACGTTTCTCGCAGTAGCCGGGCCTTACATGAAATTAAAGGGAGCGGTGTTTCCTAAGAAAGATATTGGTCAATTTGTCCGAACCTCGCAGCAACTGGAAGTTCATACAAAGAGCAATCAAACTGTATCAGAGGCCACACACACTTCACAATTTACACTAAGAAACATCGCAAAAGGTTTCTACAAACTTGTGCAAAATATTGGCGAAACGTTAATGTGGTTTTTCGTGCCGGCCTTATTTATAGGGATGCATAAACGGTTTAAAGGGCGAAAATGGTATGAGCCGGAAAGGTTTTTTGTAATTGCAATTATATCTCTGAACGTACCTGTAATGTTATGGCTGTATTGTAAATATGGCTATATGAGTTACAGACACACCTTGCCCTTACTAATAATTCCAATTCTCTATGTGCCTGTCGGCTTACAGGAATTAGCGATATGGTTCCATAAGAGATTTTCGAAGAAAGCCGGTTCCTTTGCTGCGACAAATTGCGATGAACGGTTCTGGTTTCTGGTCTTATTTATAATCGGCACTTCCATATGTACTCCCAAATTACTCAGGCCGATTCGTATAAAAAAGCAAGGCTACAGAGCAGCGGCACAATGGCTTAAAGCTAATACCGATGGCAGAGATATTGTAGTCGTGTCGGATAAACGCATAAGTTTTTATGCCGAGCGGGAGGGATTAGCATATGAGAATGGGAATATCCCCAAGAAAGCCGAGTACATCGTGAAAATATCGAAAAAAGGAAATGACAAAACAGTCTCGACAAAGCCGTTCGGCGAAATAAAATACGAATACGTGGATAAAACAAAAAGGGGAAGCAATGTTATTATATACAGCGACCAGTAAACAAAGAAATCTATTAGGCAGAAGGAATTATCTCTACCTGACATTGGTGATGGCGATAACGGATTTCAAGATAAAATACGACAATTCTGCTTTAGGATATTTGTGGAGTCTGCTCAAGCCGCTGTTGATGTTCGGAACCTTGTATCTCGTATTCTCAGTATTCGTCAGATGGGATGTCGAAAATTACAAAATATATCTTCTTTTAGGAATTATTCTCTGGAACTTTCTGGCGGAAGTAACCTTAAACAGCATGGTATTACTGGAAGGAAAGGCATCGATACTCAAAAAGGTTTATTTTCCACGCTGGATTATTGTCATAGCTTCTTCCTTAACGTCACTTTTGACTTTGTTGCTCAACATGGTTGTATTTTTCATTTTGTTCATTTTATCCGGGGTCCACTTTCGAACGAGTGTAATACTATTAGCTGTTTATTTAGCTGAACTTTACATACTTGTGGTAGGTCTGGCGCTTTTGTTATGCGCATTATATCCGAAATTCAGGGATATTCATCATATTTGGGAAGTTTTTGTTCAGCTTGGTTTCTGGGTTACGCCGATTATATATCCGATTACAATAGTTCCCGAAAAGTATCACAAATTGATATTCCTGAATCCTGTTGCGAGAATTATCCAGGGAAGCAGAGACGCCGTAATCGGTTCAGGCGGAGATTTCCTTTGTTTAAAGAATCATATTATTATTATTGCAGCGGCGGTTTGCCTATTTGTTGTAGGCTGGTTTACTTACAATAAGATGTCGCGCAGTTTTGCGGAGGATTTATGATAGAGCTTGAGGTTGTTAACACGGTTTTCCGCCGGCCGCATCATAAAAAAACGACTCTGAGGCAGAGGTTTGTCAGCGTGTTTCGCAAGAGCACTTATGAAAAGCTTTATGCTTTACGCGATGTGAGTTTAAAGGTCAAGGAAGGTGAGTTTTTGGGCATAATAGGCAAGAATGGTTCAGGTAAGTCAACTCTGCTGAAGCTTATAGCTAAAGTTCTTGAGCCAACATCTGGAAGGATAGCAGTAAATGGAAACGTTGCGCCTTTTCTTGAACTCGGGGTTGGTTTTCAGGGTGATTTAACCGTCAAAGATAATATTTATCTCTATGGTGCTTTACTTGGAATGTCCCGGCAGGAGATTGAGCAAAAATATGATTGGATAATTGATTTTTCCGGATTAGAAAGGTTTGTCGATGCGAAGCTGAAAAATCTCTCGTCCGGAATGCAGGTTCGGCTCGGTTTTTCTATCACCGTAGGCGTTGAAAGTTCAATACTGCTGGTGGATGAAGTTTTGGCGGTTGGAGATATAGATTTTCAAGAGAAATGTTACGAATCTTTTAAAAGCTTTAAGAAGAACGGCCGGACTATTCTATTTGTCAGCCACGACCTTACAGCCGTTGAACAATTCTGTGACAGGGTGGTTTTATTGGGAAACGGCCAAATAAAAAATATCGGTTTAGCTCCTTCGATTTCAGATATCTATAAACAAGAAACAGCAACTCAAAAACAGAGCATAAAACAATCTAAAGAATGAAAGAAAAGCAAAATATAAATTTGGTTGTCAAAAATGGACTTTGCATCGGCTGCGGCTTTTGTGCGGCTGTGTGTCCGAAAGAAGCGATAAATATGCGGTGGGCAAGATCGCAAAAATGGGTTCCTGTGATTGATGATAGCAAATGCACCAATTGTGGTCTTTGTTTTAAGGGATGTCCGTGCACTCCGGAATGTATAATTGAATACGCCATTTCTGCGGCTAAAGCCGGGGAGTTTTTCGGTCTATCAAATGCTACATCTTATTTTATTGCTTATGATTTAAATCCGGAAGATAGAATTAAAAGTGGTTCGGGAGGATTGCTGACGCAATTATTGATTTATCTTCTCAGCGCAGGTGAAATTAAAGGGATATTAGCATCCATACCGGTTGCAGCACCTGTTGGGAAACCACATTATGAGCTTGCGGTAATAAAATCGGCAGAGCAATTGCATAAAGCCCGAAGTTCTCATTATTACCCCCTTTGTTATACAAGTGCCATTGAAGAAATCACAAAAGATTCAGGAGAATATGCCATAGTAGGACTGCCTTGTATTATTCGTGGTATTCACAAGCTGCCACAAAGCATTCGGAGCAAATTCAAATATACATTCAGCCTGGCATGCAGCCATAATGTTACTGGAAGATTTCTGGATTGCTTAGCAAAGCAGGAGGGCATAACTGAGGGAGAAGCTTTTACTGCAAATTTGAGAGACAAGCTCGGCGGCATTAAAGATGCCGATAACTTCAATAATTACTTCAAGTTATCAAACAGAGAAATAAGACGAAATCGCTTTCAAACTGCTTTCACAGCCATGTGGCGAAATTATTTCTTCGCGCAGGAAAGCTGTTTGTATTGCCCCGATTTTTTTGGTGTGGACGCGGACTTATCAGTAAAAGATGCATGGGGTCATCCTGAAAATAATCCTTTAGGTGCATCTTTATTGGTTTTAAGAAATTCGAGTTTAGTCGATTTTTTGGAGGAGTTGAAAAAAAGAGCAGAGATATTTCTTGAACACTGCGATGCCAATCAAGTCTTTTCATCACAGATACCGGAAATACAATTTAAGCATTTTTTTGTTAGTGACAGATTAGTCTGGAAAGCAAGGATTAGAAATATCCTAAAAAATTATTCATTGGGAACAAGGCGCAGATGGTGGAAGAGAAGCTCACTTCAATATTTGCAATTTAGATTAACGATATGCTTATCAAATTTCTTTTATTCGCTTTTTGGCAAGGTACCTGTCAAGGCAATTGTTTTGTGTGTATTTGCTCTTACTAAAAGTTCGGATTTTTTAAGAATATTAGTACTAAAATTTAAGAAGTGTATTGTTGTTACAAGAAAATGGTGCGACAGATGAAATGCGTCATATCAGAAGTCATTTTGCCGGAGCAGTGTTTTTGGGAATAAGTATTCAAAGGTGGATTATTTTAAGGATTAAGGAGCAAACTAAATGAAGATTTTTCTCGGAATAGGTTTTTATGGGGCGGGGAACATCGGAGAGGATCTCATGATTGCAGGTTTTCTGAAAACTATCTCGAGATTGGGGTTATCGTATGATTCTATAATTTGTGCTATCCCTTACAACTTAAGGTCACAACAATTGCGATTTCCTGAGATTGATTGGCATACAAAAGGACTAAAAGCCCAGAGAGAATTGATATCCAATTGCGATGTGTGGATTTGTGTAGGTGACACTCCTTTTCAGACCACTAGCGGCTTGGAGTTTCTCAAAAATCTGGAGCACGAAACGAGCGTGTGTGAAAAAGAGGGAAAACCTATTTTTATGGTCGGTGTTGGGGCGGAACGTGAAGCTGAGAGATATAAGCATGAATTCCATGATGTAATCAAAAAAATCAAGGTTATAGCCACCAGAGATCAAGCCACAGTTGATATAATTAAGCACAACTTAGGGTGCAAAGATGCTAATGCCGTGGCTTTTGCCGATTTGGCCAACATATCATTACAACATATCTTTGACCAGACCCAAGATACTGAAAAAACATACGACTTGGGGTGGACGGTGAATACTGATAGTATAGAAGAAAATGATATCCACGTCATAAAAAGTTTTATTAATAGCCTACGGAACTCCAAAAAGGTCTTTGTATGCAATGAAGTACGAAAACTAAAATCCATGGAACGCTCGGTTTATAGAAAATATTTTAAGTCTTGGTATTATCCCTGGAATACTTCAAACCAGGTTCTGTCGGTGCCTAAATATTCTTCCGCCTCTCTTCAAGATTTAGTAAGTGTCTACAGCAAGTGCAAAAAGTTAATAACTACGAGATACCACGGTTTGTTGATTGCAGCCTGGGCAGGGTGTGCAGTTGGTGCTATAGCCAGAAGCTCTAAAGTCGAAAATCTGGCAAAAGTTTTAGGAGTACCTTATGCGAAAAAGCCCCTGAAATCATCTGAACTTCAAGAAGTTTATAACCATGCAACGAAGGTGTCGCGAAGCAAGTTAGATGCTCTTGCACAGAAAGCTTCAGATGGAGTTAAATATTTATGGGAATATGGGCTGAACGATTTGTAACCGATTCGATTGGTATGCCCAGAAAGGATTTAGTGTTTACGAATTATTTTTATGATTAAGTCTTCAAGAACTTTAAATATCGTGTAGATGGCGAAGCTGCCCGCAAACAAATGCTGCATATATCATGAAGACAGAAAGAAAAGTAAGGGATGCTTTGTCATATATATCTTTCAGACAGAAACAATGCCTTTTTCAATAACTCTCTACAACTGTCTTGCCATGTCGGCAGATTGTATTCTTGCAGACTCTGGACTTCAGGCATTTCGCCTGTCTTTTCGATATTGATAATGATTTCTGTTAGAGAATCGTGGTTGGTTATGTCAAAGTAAGTACAAAGGTTTTTTCCTACTTCTCTGTGAATTGCTATATTGCTGGCAAGCACCGGTAGATCATGATACAACGCTTCTACTATTGGCAGGCCGAACCCTTCGGCAAGTGATGGAAACACTAATGCTCCCGCTTGCTCATAGCAATAATCTAATTCTGTGTCCGACAAATCGTTAAACATAAAGAGGCATTTTTTGTATTTTAAATGAGACTTTATACGGTTTACTAATTCGTCACAGAGCCAACCTATGCGGCCGACGATACATAGCCGGGCTTTGGGATGTTTAATCCACACTTCTTCGAATGCATCTAATAAATATTTATGGTTCTTGCGAGGCTCTATTGTCCCTACTGTAAGATAAGTACACTGTTCGTTGCTATTCTCAAATACTTTTTTCAGTTCATCCCGCACTTGGCCGTTACTTAATACATTATCAATGATAGAGCCAAGTTGAAACGATTCAACTCGATTGTCCCAATTGCCAGATGGGCATCTGGCTTCAGCATATTTTTTTGCCTCATCCCGAACGGTTTGAGATATAGCTATGAAAAAGTTTGCATTTTCTACAGCTTGATTGAACCATCTTTTGAAGCGTTCAGATAAAGACGCAGAAAAAAATTCGGGGTGTGTAATTGACAAAATGTCATATACTACCAATCCAACCATAGCTCCACTTTTTTGAGCTCGTTTTACTACAGGCCAAACAGGGTAAGACCAGGAAGAATCCATCAATAACAGAACATCTCCTTTCTGTGCAACAACTTTCTTTTGTAGGTTCTCTGCTATAGTCCAAGGAAACAGTAGAATGTCAAGAATGACATTAATTATGATGGTTATGTAGCCAGGTTGAAAGAACAAGAACTGTTCTATTCTGTTAGAGTAAGGGATTCTTTGTGAAATCGGACGCAGTTTCCGATAGACTTTTTTAAAAAAGGACATAATATTTGCACGCAGGGGGAGCTGGTCAGATATTTTGTCAACGGCCAAGAAGCGGCGTTGTCTAATAATTATCGGCTGACATTCTATGCCGATTTCCTTACTTATATACTCTGAATTATTGATGATATTTCTGACGACACGCTGGATGCCGGTATTAATATTTGTTTCGTGGGCATTTGTACATTCCAATAAGATTCTATTGATTTTTGGCATTGTCAAAAATTGCGATTTAGTAATTTTCGGAAATTATCTATATAGCATCAAACTTGTTATTTTCAGTTATCCTCTGAGTTATAGCACAAAATTATGTATGCCTCTTATTTTATTGAGGGCAAAACATTAACACAGAAAAACTGAATATATTTGCAAGGCCAGACTTTTGCAAGTATATTGTTTAAAAAAGGGTAATGCCTAATAATGAAAAGGGCGGCACAGATGAAAGAAGCGTTAATTACAGGAATAACCGGTCAGGATGGTTCTTATTTAGCTGAATTTCTTTTGGAAAAAGGCTATGAAGTTCATGGGACAGTAAGGCATGTGGCTTTGTAAGACCCTGAACACAGGCTCTGGCGAATAAGGGTCATATTGGATAAGGTTTATTTGCATGCCGGCAGCTTAGAAAGTCATGCAAGCATATTTAACGTAGTGGAAAAACTTCAACCGGATGAATGCTACCATTTAGCGGCCCAGAGTTTTGTTGCGTATTCTTTTGAAGATGCGTTTTCCACAATGAACACGAATATCAACGGAACTTTGAGTGTTTTGTCTGCAATTGAACAAAGAGTCCCTAAATGCAAAGTCTATTTTGCAGGGTCCTCTGAAATGTTTGGCTTGGCAAAGCGCTCTCCTCAAAACGAGGGTACACTTTTTCATCCGAGGTCGCCCTACGGAATCTCTAAAGTTGCAGGTTTTGATTTGACCCGAAACTACCGTGAGGCATATAATATTTTCGTCTGTAATGGTATTCTTTTTAACCACGAAAGTCCTCGACGAGGTTACGAATTCGTAACTCGAAAGATAACCAGTACCGCGGCAAAGATCAAGATGGGACTGTCCAAGGAATTAAAACTGGGGAATTTAGATGCAAAAAGGGATTGGGGTTTTGCCGGCGACTATGTGAAGACAATGTGGCTTATGTTGCAGCAAGACAAACCTGATGATTATGTGGTGGCTACAGGAGAAACTCATACCGTAAAAGAGTTCGCAAAACTTGCTTTTGATTGTGTCGGCCTCAACTGGCAAGACTATGTGGGCTTAGATAAGAACTTCTATAGGCCTGCGGAAATTCATTCATTGAAGGGTGATTATTCTAAAGCTCGAACGGTTTTGGGATGGGTCCCACAAGTTAAGTTCAGCGTATTAGTTGAAATGATGGTTGAAGCAGATATTCGCAAAATAAACGAGCTTAAAAACACTAAACCGTCAGCGACTTTTCTAACAAGAGTAAGCAAGTGAAAACAGCACTTATTTGTGACTGGCTTACTGGTATGCGGGGGGGGGAGCGGTGTCTTGAGGCATTGTGTGAGCTTTATCCGGAAGCGGATATTTTTACATTGGTGCACTTTCCAGGTTCTGTGTCGCGAACAATTGCGTCGCACAAAATACACACTTCATATATACAAAAGCTGCCTGGTGATATAAGAAAATTCAGGCGATACCTTCCGTTGTTTCCAAATGCCATTGAAAGGTTTGATTTAACCGGGTATGATTTCATCTTAAGTTTCAGTCATTGTGTTGCCAAAGGTGTTAAAGTTCCGCCGGGAATACCCCATATATGCTATTGTCATACACCGATGCGGTATGCCTGGCATATGCGAGATGAGTACCTTCGTGCATATAAGGGTCTCAAGAAATTTGTGGCGGGAGCAATGCTTGATTATCTCAAAAACTGGGACAGGAGGTCTTCTGATAGAGTAAATCATTTTATTACGAACAGCAAAAATGTTCAAAATCGCATCAAACATGCTTATAATAAAGATTCGACCGTAATTTATCCTCCAGTTGACCTCGAACGATTTACCATTTCTGATGTAGATGATGGCTACTACCTCGTTGTTTCTGCATTGGTTCCTTATAAACGAGTGGATTTGGCGGTGTCGGCTTTCAAGGGTCTTACCCAAAAGCTGCTAATTGTAGGAAATGGCCCTGAATTGGACCATCTTAAGGAATTGGCATCCAAGAATGTTTCCTTCATTGATCGTGCCAGTGACAATGAAGTCGCAGAATATATGAAAAAATGCAAAGCTTTGATATTTCCAGGTGAAGAGGACTTCGGCATTGTTCCGCTCGAGGCACAAGCATGTGGAAAGCCGGTCATAGCTTTTGGTAAAGGTGGAGCATTAGAAACTGTAATAGGGTTAGAACAGAATCAAAATCGAACCGAAAAGGTTAATGCAACAGGGATATTCTTCTACGAACAAAACCAGATGGCACTGCAAAATACCATTTTAAGGTTTGAGAGGATAAGGAACCAATTAAGACCGCGCAAATGTCATGATAATACGATTAGATTTTCCCGCTCTGTATATCAACGGTCGATGCGAAGATACATTCGGACTGTCATGGCCGAGTTTTAAGGCCTTTGGACTCGCCTTTTTATTCATAGCCTGACCCCCAAAAACTGTACCATTGCGAATTAGCCCGCATATTTCATAGACTTTTCACATTTTTCGATGGACAAACGGCCTAAC
>CAZPDW010000003.1:0-31510 GCA_964585535.1 uncultured Pirellulales bacterium | reverse complement strand
GTGTACAGCGAGGCGGCGCTTTTGCCATTTTCAGGGAAGATAACAGCAAAAAAGGGGATTTTTGCTGCGGCGGACTATAAGAAAAACTAATAGTAGCGGGCGAAATGCGGAAAACTTTGGAGGGGGAAGCTGTTTTTGGGCTTAAAATGCGGTTCGGGGGTTAAAATGGGTAAGATATGCGGGTTATAGGGGCAAAAAAGGGTGTAAAATTTGCGAAAATTTTGGAAAATTTTGGAAAACTTTGGAAAAACAGGGTGAAAAGCGGGCGTTTTATTGGAAAAAATGGGGCGATTTTGGCGGCTGTAGTATTAGTTTTGCTTATGAAAGAGCATAAGTGCAAAAGAGCATAAGAGCAAAAGAGCAAAAGTGCAAAAGAGCAAAAGTGTATCAGGGGAGCGGGATTTAGCGGGATGCGTACAGCGAGCAGGGCCTTGTTATCCCCCCCTTGGGGTGGCAAGGCCACAAGGGGAGCGGACAGGCCACATTGCAAAAAAAAATGATAAAAGGCAAAAAACTACTTGACAAGTCCTGCAGAAGGTGATACACATACCCGTATTACAATGGGGGGGGAGAAATATAGATGCAAAAAGGGAAAACATACTCAGGGGGCGAGGCGGAATGTGGGGGGTCTATCAACTTTTAATTATCGCGGCGGCGATGGTGTATGTACCGGCCTGCGGTGTAAGCAGGTTGGTTTCTTGGATGAATGGTGTTTGTTGCGAAATATTAATACTTTTAGGAGGTGATTACTGTGTGGAGAAGGCAAAAATATCTTGCGGTGGCACTGGCAGGGATAGTGGTTTCTCTTGCAAATGGAGCGCCGGTGCTGCGCATAAACGGGCTTGACGCTACAGTGCCGGTCAAAGTAGAAGGGAAAGACAAACTGATAATCTCCGTGGTGGGGGCGGGTGATGTAAATGAGCAAAGCTATTCGGTAATATGCGAAGACAGAGGGCGCGTTGAGCCGTTGAGCGGGCCGAACGAAGTTGATGCGGGCGGTGCAACGGCATATAGGTTTGTGTTTGACGACGATTGGGAGCTTGGTACGGTATTACTTGTTGCTGACCAGAACATGGTTATTGACGGGATTGCGATAACAGCAGGTACGGAAATTTACAAGCTGCATCTGTGCTATTCGTTACAGGCGGAGACGACCACGGTAATAGGGATAGACTTTGAGGCCTTGAGATGGGTGACGCCGGAGCCGGAACAACAAGAGGCGCCTGCATCAGAGGATAGCATCCCGGAGGGTGAGGCACAGTTGCCGTTGGTTGGTGAATCACCGGTGCTGCCTTTAGCGGCAGGCAGCGGTTATGACCCGACAATGGATTTGAACGCCGATGGGAAAATCGACTTTAAGGATTTTGCAGTTCTCGCTGCCGGCTGGCAAACAACTTATGACATCTATGACCTTGATACGATGTGTGACGCCTTCGGTTCAACGGATACTTGCGCCGATACCAATGTTCCCGATGCTAATAATTTTGATAACTGGGAGGCAGTTGTCTTTACCGGCATTGGCGGCTGTGGAGAATATGACTGCTGGATTGAGCCGGATTATAGCGACCCTTGCTGGGATGATTGTGGTGGAAGGGTATATGTGGGCTGTGTGGAGACCCAGGAATTTGATTATACGTGCTCTTACAATTTTTGGTTTGACGGGTGGCGCGTTGGTTTATGCCCTTACAAATGCGGAGCCAATTACTTTTGGATTTTGAAAAACGTGAGCGGGCGGCGCATCATAGGCACCAGGCATATAAGTCGAGACCGGCCGGAATATTATCCAGAGTACTGTGATGAGCAGACTATTGGCAAATACAATTGGCAGGTTGTCTTTACTAACGTTGTCACCAGACAACGAGATGGTTTATGTCGGGAAGGGTCACAATTCAGCCCGGAAATAAATTATGGAGAGACAGGTCCTTGTAAATACGTATGGTGGTAACATAACATTGAATCTTGTGCTGCTAAGGGTAGCGACACTGAGCAGAACAAGAAAGAAAGTGAGGATTATATGATGTGTATAAGACGAGAAAGAGCCACAGCTTTTGCGACAATCGTAGTTGCTATTCTATTGGGGGCAACCGGATTATCGGCACGCGAATGTTCGGACACACCACCTGGGGTGAGTTCAATGGCTCGTTGTTGCATTACCTTCACGGGTGAAGCATCGGGCGGAACGCTGATATTCTATAAATATCTCGGCGGCAAGGCAAAATGCGCCACCGTTGAAACGATGGCAGGGGAACCGGCTGAAAGGGTAATAGAACGACTGGCTGACGTCATCGAGGGGACAAATCCCTTCGGATGGACGATTGTTCGCGGCGGAGCCCATGAAACCGGAGCCAGAGTTGTTACTTCATCCGGAGGCGAATTGAAGGGTTTAGTCGGTGATTGCGGTCCCTATATAATCGCCGGGACGGAAGTCGGGTTAGGTATTCCTCAACCGCCCCATTCTTTAACCTGTAACTATGACCGAGAGGCCAACAGCGTTTCGTTAAGATGGGACAATCCATCACCGGACGCTTACGATTCCATTAGAATTATGTTTCACAGGATAATTGGAGGGGCCATTCTCCCAGGGAATTCAGAAAGCTATGTCCTCGATTTGAGCAAATATTCAGCGAGTGCGCCAGGTGAGCATAAGCTTATATCTGAGTTATTTGGCAGCGGCCATGTCTCCTCAAACATAGCAAACGATCTTAATATTTGGGTAATTGGGGTTCGCAATGACATTCCGTCGAATGCCGCAGCTATCCACCTCAACAATAATGTCCAGGAAGAATTGTTTGGTATTCCTTTTGCCGCCGGGATAGCTCCGAACTGGCAGCGGTGGGCTTTGGATGCAAATGAGAACAGGATAAGTTTTGACGAGGGCATAAGAGACGATTTGCCCCCGGTTCCAAACCTTCGGTATCACCCAGTCAAAACACCGCAGAGCAAGCCGTTCTATCAGGTCATAAATACGGGAACTCAGGGCGGCACTGGAGGTGTTTTCAGGAAGTTCATCGGTCTGACTCCGGGACACACATACAGGGTAAAGGCGCGTGTGTCCACCTTAGGCGAGCCAAGCGAGGGACACTGGTCTGTTTCCGTACACGCGGCACCGAATAGTCCGGATGGTTGTGACCTCAGCCCGAGACAAATGGCCGGTCTCGATGCTCTGCCTGCGATGAGTCCTGTCGAAGGGGCTGTCAGCGACAAAGGTCTTGCAGCGGGCAGAATGGCCCTTTACGATTCGTCACTTACCACTAAAGGAAAATTCAAGGAAATATCGACCGGCAAAGAGGTGCGAGGCCGAGAGATTACAGATATTACGCTACCACAAGGCATTGACTCGATTACGGTATGGGTCAGATGCGTTAGCACCGCAGCTATGTCGGCGGGCATTGACTGGATAGGGCTCGAAGACTTGTCAGTGCAAAACCCATAACATAGGCAGGACTAAGGCATTCTAACAAAACCTAACTTTCGAGCTTGTAGATTCGCGATCCCTTGGGAATAAATTGCGCGGGAATGACAGTGTTTTGTTAGAGTCTCTAATTACCAATATCGCGATTACGTTCGCTGCGGAACCCGTAAAAATAGCCTTTTACTCAGAATGACGGGTTATGTATGTCCCTGCCAAAAGCGCACTTGTGCAAAAGTCAGTCAAGTTGAGTAATTATTTTTTGTTGCTTGGGCGGCGTCTCTGCCAGCTTGCGGGCATATC
This sequence comes from uncultured Pirellulales bacterium, assembly GCA_964585535.1. Classification (GTDB taxonomy): domain Bacteria; phylum Planctomycetota; class Phycisphaerae; order Sedimentisphaerales; family Anaerobacaceae; genus JAUVYV01. The sequence goes on along the minus strand of CAZPDW010000003.1, from coordinate 27,798 downwards.
GCCCTGCGGGTATTCGGCGATGAACTTTTTGGCGAGCCGGTCGGAGTCGCCGTATTTTTTCTGCAGTTGGCGAAGCTCGGCCTTCAGCTCGGTGACAATATCGGTATAGGCGGGGTTATCATAGACGTTGTTGAGTTCGCGTGGGTCTTTCTGCAGGTCGTAAAGCTCCCAGGCATCGATGTCGTAGTAGAAGTGAATCAGCTTATACTGCTGCGTCCGGATGCCGTAGTGGCGTTTGACCATGTGCCAGCCGGGGTACTCGTAATAATGATAGTACATACTCTTGCGCCAGTCGGCGGGCGTATGGCCTTGGAGTAAAGGCCGAACGCTCTCGCCCTGCAGAGCCGTCGGTTTCGCCTTGCCGGCAAAATCCAGAAACGTCGGCGCAAAATCCAGGTTCAAAACGATGTCATCGTTAACACTGCCCGGCTTTATTTGCTTTGGATAACGGACGATAAGCGGCATCCGCAGGGATTCTTCGTACATAAAGCGTTTGTCGAACCAGCCGTGCTCGCCGAGATAAAAGCCCTGGTCGGAGGTATAGACGACGATAGTGTTATCCGCCAGGCCTGCCTTGTCGAGATAATCCAGGAACCGCCCGACGTTGTCATCGACCGAGGCAATACAGCGCAGGTAGTCCTTGATATACCGTTCGTACTTCCATTTTTTAAGCGCCTGGCCCTCGAGTTCGGGCGGTGGCGGCACCTTCAAGTCCCCGGGCGTCAGGTGATGCTCGATTGTCATCTCCTGCTCGCGGGCCGCGGCGCTGCGGGTGCTCCAGTCATCGTCAAAAGTCTCCGGGACGGGGATATCGACATCCTCGTACATCTTGGCGTGTTTTTCGTCCGGCTGCCAGTTTCGGTGCGGCGCCTTGTGCTGATACATCAGGCAGAACGGCCTGTCGTTTTTGCGTCTCTTTAGCCAATCGATGCACTTGTCGGTAATAATATCCGTAACGTAGCCCTTGATTTTTGTTTTGGCGCCCATCTCGATGAAGCCCGGATTATGATACACGCCCTGTCCCGGCAGCACGCACCAGTAATCGAAACCGGTCGGCGTGCTCTTTAGATGCCACTTGCCTACCATCGCCGTTTCGTAGCCGCACTTTTGCAGCAGCTTGGGGAAGGTCTGCTGGCCGGCGTTGAATCTTACCTTGTTGTCAATCACACCGTTGATATGGCTGTACTTGCCCGTAAGTATCACCGCCCTGCTCGGCGCACAAATCGAGTTCGTGCAGAAGCAGTTTTTGAACAGCATCCCCTCGTTTGCGATTCTGTCGAGGTTCGGCGTTTTGTTTATCCTGCTGCCGTAGCAGCTCATTGCCTGGGCGGCATGGTCGTCGGTCATAATGAACACGATATTAGGCCTGGTTTTGGTGCCGGAGCGTGGCTGTATTAACTGCGCACAGCCCGGCAGCAGTGAAAGGACGCCTGCCGAGGCCGTCGCCCGGCCCAACCGGCTGAGAAACTCTCGTCTGGTCTGCATTTTGCACCTCCAAAAAAAGTAGCCATAAGAACCAGACGTAATTTATCGTCCGTGCGGCGGGCTGTCAACGAATACCGGCATAATGCAGATTAGCTGTTGTTCTTATCCCCGAGCAGCTTTCTCAGATAGTCGTTCTCCCGGCGGGTGGCCTCGAGGTCGAGAAGCTGATACTTGATGCAAATCCGCAGATAGTCCAGCGAATCGGCCAGGCCGCTGATGCCTTTGTCGAACTGCTTTTGATTACCTTCGGCCTTGCCGGCGGGCGTTGCCGGCTTGCCGGGCTGTGCGGCTCCCGTAAGCTCCCTGACCAGCTCATTCAGCTTTTCCTCAAGCCCCTGCTCTTCCACCGAGGTATCCTCACGCCTTAGACCACAGCTTTTCAACAGCCCTGTACACAATCTCCGGGCATCTCGTCCGAACACAGGTGCAAAAGGCATACCGGCTCGGCCTCAATCCGGCAATCGGCCCAACTTATTCATCAAGGCCCGGATTCGCCCCGCTAACGGCGCGTTATGTACCACCCTTGCGTCCTGCCTGCCCTTTCAGGGATATGACCCCTGTAACAATTAGGCCACTTTGCTGCCTTCAATCAACACGTCAAAGGGATTTTGCCGGCCATTACCGCCGCAACAATATGGTATTTCCACAGTTATAGGACTTGTTGTGGAATACCAACGCCGGCGTTGCTTTTTTGCAACACATCTGACTTGGTGCCGTCAGCCGGCTGTCGGGTTCATCACCCGGCCTATGAACAGGATACAGCCGGTAACCTTGTCGCGAATCAGGAAGATAAAGGGATGGTCCGCCCGGAAGACCGGCATTGCAGGGCCAATCGAGGTCAGCTTCATCGCAACACCCGTTGCCGCCGCTGCCTCGGTACCCTCCTCATTAACATCCACGTATGCCTTATGCACGACCGCCGAGATAAAAAGGTCTCTGTTGCCGGTCATTGCGGAAAAGTCGGCCTTGTTCGGCGAGAATGCGTCGGTCATCCCCATCGATGCCAATACACCCGAAAGGCCGAACTCGCTGGTCATCCTGAATTTCGGAACAAAAACCTTTACCTGGCGCTTATGAAGTCCTGCCAGCCATTTCGCAACATTTTCGCCCGTAAGCTGCCGTTCCAGCTTCTTTACGCCGTCAACCTTTTTTGGCAGCAAGACCACCATCGACAGCTCATTATCCACGTAAGGCATATCGAGAATCTGACAATCCTCGTTTTCAGCGTACCCGAAGCGCTCATCATCCTGTCGCATCATAGGGACATCCACCTTTTCAGCACCGAGCAGGGTGAACGGTTCGTCTCTGGTCATTTTCGGCTTGAACTGTCCGGCCCATTTGCCTTTGAAGTAAATGGCATTCGTCAGCACTAAGCGGGTCATCGGCCCAAGCACGCCGGGCTTGATAAGCTGCTTTATCTTGTCGTTGGTTTTTTGCTCGACCCACGTATTGATTGTCTTGCGTGTCCCTTCGCTGTCGGCTGCAAAATCTACCTCGGCCAGCTTGCCGTCGTAATTGGTTTTGATTAGCTCGACGAAATTTTTCAAAAACTCGTATCCCTTCTGCCCCCACAGGGCATTGGCGACCGCAAGCTCATAGCCGTCCTTTGCGCCCCTGTTGTTCAGGTCGCTGATAATCCGCCCGAAGGCTCGGTGAATCTGCTCTTTGGGAAGCACCGCGGCAGAACTGCTGAGACCTGTCGTCTTCGCTGCGCCGGCGAAGCCCAGTACCCGGCCCATCTGGTTTTCGGTTTCACCGGCGGCGCCTGCATACGTCATTGCCAGTGCCGTCGAGATGCTGTAAGGCGAGAAGAAAAGGTTGCCCTCATTGCCTCGCAGCTTCTCATAAAGTCCGAAAGCAAACCGGTTGTTGGCCTGCGTAATCGCCCGCTCGGCCGTCTGCGCAGCGGCCGGTGCGGCGCCGGACGGGCGAGCCAGCAAAACAACCGCCAGCGCAAAAGCATAACTTACCGCCTTCATTTGCGTTCCTCCTTAATCCCCGGGCCGTTTCACTTTTTTACAAACCTGCTTTTTGGTTATTGACACAGCCATAACAAATCCATTATAATAACCTTGTTAAACGCGGACAGAAATATATTTTGGAAGGGGCGGCTATGAAACTCGCAAAAGGCAAGTCCGTCTTCAAAGGCAGCAATATGTTCATTATCTACGGTGCGGTCGTCGCCGTCGCCGTGCTCGTTTTGTTCACCGGCGTCTTCGACCAGGTGAAAGGCAAGCTGCCGGGGGTACTTATGCTGCTTTTTGCCCTGGTCGCACTGATTGCCCTGCTTGTCATACTCTCGATAGTATTAAGGATACTCGATACCATCGATAACAGTTCAAAGCTCGACGAGGTCTCCGGCGAAGTGACAAAAATGCGGGAGCTGCTCGAACAGGTCAAACAGGGTACGCACCTGACCGAGACCGCAAAGGCGATTGCGTTCCGGGACGCCGAAAGACAGACGCTGCAGGATGTCGTTTTCGACAAGCTCCAGCAGAAGGAGTTTGACACGGCCTACGAAATCATCGATGAAATTGCTCACCGAACGGGCTATAACAAGTTAGCCGAGCAGTTGAAGAACCAGGCCGACAAATACCACGATGCGACGGACACCGAGAGAATGAGTCAGGTCATATCGCACGTGGATAAATTGCTTGAAAACCACCAGTGGGCAAAGGCATCCGCCCACATCGACCAGCTTATGAAGGCGTATCCCGACTCCGCAAAGACAAAGCAGCTTCACCAGAAGCTCATCGACAAAAAGGCCGAACGCAAAAAGGTTCTGCTCAACGCCTGGGACGAGGCGGTAAAAAGACAGGCCACTGACAGAAGTCTCGAGATTCTTCGCGAGCTTGACCAGTACCTTACCCCCAACGAGGGGCTCGCCCTGCAGGAGGCGGCAAGGGACGTATTCAGGACAAAGCTGCACAATCTCGGCGTCCGGTTCTCATTAGCCGTTTCCGGAAAACAGTGGTCAAGAGCGCTCGAGGCGGGTCAGGCAATTATCCGCGACTTCCCCAACTCCCGGATGGCCGAAGAAATCCGCGAAAAAATTCACATCGTTCAACAGAACGCCGCCCAGCAACAGCCAAAAGCTTCTTAACCGCTCGACAAACGATACCTGATGAAAGAAACGCTCATAATAATCGGCTTTGTTATTATTGCCGGCTGCGGACAGGGCCACGACCCGGTTACCCCCGCCTCGACGGCAGACCGCGCCATTATTAACCTGAGCAAAACCGCCGAGAAGCTCGATTCCGTCCACAGGGAAAAGGACTTGCTCATAAATGTCCTTGAAGAGCTTGAAATGCAGCAGGCGGTTTACTCCGGCCTGCTCGATGGCTCTCAGCTGACCGCCGAGAAGGCCCGCGCCTTCGACAACTGGCGAACAGAGCTTACTGCAAGAGAGAAGAGAATCGAAGCCCGGTATGCCTTAGACGTCCTCACGGCACACATCGAAATCGCGCGGCTCACAAAAAACGACCCGAACCGAATCCCCTCGATCGGCTCTGCAGCCGGCCCGCCCCATCAGGGCGACCGATGAGACGAGCCGCTAAGGTCGCGCAGACCCCGAACGCCGTTCCGCCGCCTCGCCGATTAAGAGACTCACCCCTGCCAAAAAACAGCCGATAATGCGACGACAGTGCGGTTTCAGAAGCCCCGGCAGGGGAAAAACGCAAATTTTGTGCAGAGCACCCACCGCAGATACGATAAACAACAAAGGCGGGAATCTGCGTCCCAGCCGGGTGGGCAAGGGCATTGACAGTCCCATAAGCCATTCTCACAGGTAGAGTCAGACGTTTGGGAGCCAGTGGGTGGAACACAGGTCGATAAGTATGGCAAATAGTTCAGACGCCGGCAGGCCGGTCTATACCGTATGGCTGCGGTTGGTGGCACTGCTGCTTGTGATGACGGCGGTGCTGGCGTGGGTCGGCAAGAGCTTTGTGACGGTGAGCAGGGACCCGAACCTCCCGTGGAACGAGGACTTTCGGATTCTTGCCGGCGCCGAGGCGGTTCAGATTGAGGCGTCGAAAATCAAAGGGCTAATCACCCGGGCACTGCGATACAAGGCCGATGCGGAGCAAGCCGGGCAGCGGCGGGGACAATTGAATCTGCTGATATATCCCGACGGGCTGGTCAAGGGGGTATGGAACGGCGAGTACACTGCCGACAGCGGGGTCCACCGCGTCGTGATGGCGGCAAGCTTCGAGGGGAACATCGATGCCTCGAAACCGTACGTGGGTTTTGTTGCGGGACAAAGTGAGGGTGGGACGGCACTTTATTTCATAACGAAGGGGACATACGTTTTTCTGGAGAGCGAGCCGGCGGCGGGGGCGAACCACAACAGGGCCGGATACATGTATGTGAGGGGATGGCTTTATCCGGACTACACGGCTCTCGGGGAGATTGTCATTACAAAGAACAAGAGGACGTACGAGACTTTTAGCTGGGGCGCCAAGCCGTCGAATTAGGGCCGCGGCGACGGGCAGCAGGCGGCGAGGGGCAGGGCAAATGTTGCAGGGCGGGCATATCCTGTATATCATAGCTTTATGGTAAAGACGAAGAAGATACGGTTAAAGACACGGGGCAGCTGCGACGTCGTCAACATTACCGAGCAGGCGCTCGAGGCGGCTGCCGAGTCGGGGATTAAAAACGGGACGGTGACATTGTTCAACGTCGGCTCGACGGCGGCGATTACGACGACCGAGTACGAGCCGGGACTGGTGAATTACGATTTGAAGACGGCGTTCGAGAAGATAGCGCCTCGCAGCGGCCGATACGAGCACGAGAAGACCTGGCAGGATGACAACGGGCATTCGCATGTGCGGGCGTCGCTGTTAGGGCCTTCGCTGAGCATACCTGTAGTCGATGGTGAGCTGACGTTGGGGACATGGCAGCAGATTATCCTGGTGGATTTCGATACGCGTGCGAGGACGAGGACGGTCATCTGCCAGATAGTCGGGGAATAGTTGTGCGGGGGCCGAGAAGATTAGGGAGAGCTTTTTCAGGGAGGGGAGTTAAGAATTTTTTTTGAGCAGCCGGTTCAGGCGGTCGAGCTGGCCGGGCTTCATGTGGTAGCTGTGGTCGCGGTCGGGGTAGGCGGCGGAGCGGACCTCGGCGGCATATTCGGCGACTGCCTTTGTGGTCGCCTCGGCGCCGGCTGCGTAGCTTTTGGCGAACTTTGGTTTAGGCCCGGTGGTAAGGCCGAGGATGTCGGGTGCGACGAGGATTTGCCCGTCACAGCCGGGGCCTGAGCCGCAGCCGATGACGGGGACATCGGTTTGTTGGGTGATAATTTCGGCGACCTCGGCGGCGGTCCCTTCGAGCAGCAGTGAGACGGCGCCGGCATCGGTCATACGGTCGGCGAGCTCGAGCAGCTCGAGCGCCATTTCGGCGGTGGTGGCCTCGGCTTTGAAGCGGCCCACTCTGGCGATGTACTGGGGCCTTATGCCGATGTGCGCCATTACGGCTATGCCGGCGTCACTGACGGCCTTGACAATATCAAGGTGTGCGCTTGTGGCCTCGATTTTAATTATTTGAGCGCCGGCCTGGGTAACGAATCGTCCTGCGTTGGCGATGGCCTTGCCTGTGCCGAGCTGGTAGGAGAGAAAAGGCATATCGGCGACGATACAGAGATTTGGGGCGCCTCTGCGAACGGCGGCGGTGATGGCTACCATAAAATCCATTGTAGCCGGCAGGGTCGAGTCGTGGCCGAGGACGAGCTGGGCCGCTGAGTCGCCCACCAGGAGCATATCTACGTCGGCCTGTGCGACCAGGCGGGCGGTGGTGTAGTCATAGCAGCTCACGGCAACGATTTTCCGGCCGGTGCGTTTGGCATCGAGCAGTTCGGCGATAGTGATTCCGGCAGCCATCTGGTCTGTCCCCAAAACTAAAGAAATAACAAGTTAGTGGTTAAAATATGAGAACAAGACCGGCGAATCAAGCGTAAAATATCGCGGTTTTTCGGCTGAAAACGAGCGTTTTTTTTGAAAAGTGAAAAAAAAGGTGTTTTTTTGAACTGCAAGCTTGATTTCAGGGTAAAAAAGTGTTGTCGTCTGACAAAATTCCCTAAAGAAATCCGGGGAGGTTTTTCGATTATTACATACAGAGAGTAGATAGGGGTCGTCAAAAGGTATTAAGGTTGCCATTTTAATTGGCTTTTCATCACCCTCCTCCGAAGCCAGATTCTGTTTTTTGGAATCTGGCTTTTTTTGGTTTCATATTTGCAAGATAGCTAATCATGATAATATCTCTTATGTAAGGTTAGGTAAGGCCGGAATTACAGAGAAATTTAGCTATTGTTAAATTCAACAGGATTCGAGCCGCGGCAGTTCAGGTTCGCACAGGGACTTTTCGGACACGGCGGGCAAAGTCATCGATTTCGTCCGGTGTCTCGAAGCCCACAATCATCATATCAACACAGTCAAGTCCGAGAACATATTCGATAGAGCGGCTTATTTTATCCTGGTCGTACGTGAACTCACCGTTTCCCACGAGTTTCATAGCAACGACGCCCTTGCCGGCATTGTGGATTTTTCTCACGACGGCAGCGACCTTTTCCGGCACATCGTCCATCTCCGTGCCGTAGGCGTTCAGGCGGGCGTGGACGGAATCGACCCAGGGCTCGTTCGCGGCTGCTTCGAGAGCGGCCACCGAGTGACACGATACGCCGTGCGCGCGGATGGTGCCTTTTTCCTTGAGCTTTGCCATTATATCCATTTCTTTGCGAAGCTGCTGAGGCCAGTTGCCGTTCATAACGCAGTGCAGCAGAACGAGGTCGATATAGTCGGTGCCAAGCTCTTTTAGAAAACGTTCGATGGCGATATCGGGTCTGCCTCGCTCATTTTCCGTCTGCCGCCAGGTACTTACCTTGGAAGCGAGAACAAAGTTATGACGGGGCAGAGTTTTCAGCGCCGAACCGACGTAAGGGTGGCTGCCGTAGCCGTCGGCCATATCAAACATTCGAATGCCTCGGTCATATTCGGCTTTGACAAGCGCCTCGAAATTTTCTTTTCCGAGCCGAGTCTGGTTTGAGCTGTGCCGGCCGCCGTGTGCTCCGGTGCCTGCGCCGAGGCGGCTTACCTTTAGGCCGGTTTTGCCGAGCAAGACCATCTCGAACGGGTCGTATGTCTCGACCTTTTTTTCCTGCGCAGCCAGAACACCTGAACCGAGCATCATGCCGCCGACGCCCGCAACGGACCTCGTGATAAATTCACGTCGCTTTAGTTTTTCCATTTGTAACAGATCCTTACATTATCCGGTTCTTTCATACCCTGACAGTGTAGCCGAAATCGTTAGCTGATGCAATAGCCAGAGTGAACATTCTGCCGTGCGGACAATCGTGGGACAATGGTCAACGCTGCCGTTATACACGAGAGCCGTCGGTTATTGTGGTTTTGACGCCTATTCGACCCGCAGCCAGGTTGTTCGGTGTATGCCCTCTTTTCGTGCGCCGACTTCGTAGAACGGGACGAGAGTGAGCGGGTCTTTGCCGGGCAGGCGGAGCTTATATGCGGGGCCTTGAAGGCCGGGCGGTGTTTCGGCCGGCGAGATGAACGGCAGCAGGTCGGATGTGGGGACGCGGAAACCGGTGGGATGTTCGAGCGTATCGGGCAGATTCGTGGCGTAAACCAGGGGCCCCCGGAGGATGGCGACAAAGCGTTGGGTTGTGTCGATATACTCGCCCTTTTCGTTATACTCATTGGAGATTTCCGCTAAGCGTAATTTCATTGGAAAGGATATTTTCAGGGTGTCGCCGGGCGACCAGTTTCTGCTGATGTCCAGATATTTGCCGGGGACGGGTTTTTCAGGCACTACTCTGCCGTTGACAGAGACCCCGGCCTTATCGGCCCAGCGGGGGATTCTGACGAAAACGGGAAAGTCGGCGTTTTTCTGCGGCGTGATTGTTACTTCAATGTTGCCGTCGAATGGGTAATCTGTTTTTTGCTCGATGGTAACGGCGCCTGCGCCGGGCAGTTGGATTTGGGCGGCGCTTCGAGTGTAGATGTTGAGGGCGATGCCGTTGTCTTTTATTGTGTAGATGACGGGCGGGAGCTCTTCGAGCTCCATTGCCCCGCTTGAGGAGCAGCAGGCCCAGGGGCTTGTCCTGATTCGTTTTCCGTTTGTATGGCTGTAGTAGCACCAGCCGAAGCCGTCGGGGAACTGGGCGCCGAGGATGGCGTTATAGGCGGTTTTTTCGAGCTGCTGAGCGTATTCGGCCCGGCCTGTGAGCATCAGGAGCTGTGAATTGAGGCGGGTCCAGACCATTGTGGTACAGGTTTCGTTGAAGCCGTAGGGATTGAAGAAGAATTCGACGTTGAAACATTCGAGGTGGCCGCCGATGCCGCCCCAGGGCCCGCCGGTGAGTGTGAGGTGGTGGTCTTTGATGTTCTGCCAGGAATTGAGGACGGCCTGGAGGTAGTCGTGGTTGCCTGTTGCACGATAGAGTTTGGCCAGACCGACGAAATTGCGAGTCATTTCGTAATTTTTGCCGTTTCCGATGAGAGCGACGTCACAGCCCTTCAAGCTGCGGGAGATAAGCTCGAGGCCTTTTCTGTACTCCATCTGCCGGGTGCAGTATTTTGCGAATTCGAGATATTTTTCGTCGCCGGTGGCGAAGTAAAGCTCCATAGCGGCATCGATTGAGCCGGTGCCGACCATGCCGTGATGATAGCCGGCGTGGGCGATGGACTTGCCGCCCTTCTGGAAGGTTTCGATGTAGAGGTCGCCGATTTTCTTTGCGGCGTCGATGTATTTTTCATTGGGCAGGTGCTTGTTGAGCTCGACAAGGCCGAGCATCATATAGGCATTGACCCAGACGTCCCAGCTTTTGATATTGACGTCGGATTTGGCGGTTATTCTTATCGAGGGCGCGTACGTTCCGAGGTAGCCGTTGGGCCGCTGCTGGCTGACGAGGAAATCGGCGACGTCTCTGAGGTATTTGATGAGCTGTGGGTCTCCAGTGCGGCCGGCGGCGCGTGAGGCGGCAACGAGCCACTTTCCGGCGTGCTCGCCCTGCCAGTTCTTGTCGGTTTCCTTGTCGGCGACCGCCCTGTCGAACAGGCGGATTGGGCGGCTGTTCGCGTCTTTACATAGGTGTTTCAACCGGCCCTGGACGCCTGCATCAATCGCCTTGCCGAGGACACCGTCGATGTGGAGCCGGCTCGTATCTATCTGCTGCATTACGGCGGCAACGGGTTCGGCATTGAGCTGCGACGGCGGCGAGAGCAGAAGCAGTACCGTTAGTGTCGAACAAAAAGTTGTCATCAGGGCCGAGCCGCTTGAGTTTAGCGAATGTGAAATCACAATTCTATCCTTTCTGAACCGGGTTTTAGATGGATGGTTTTGCCGTTGAAGATGAAGACGCCTTCGAGGCCGGCAGGTAAACTTATCGTGCCGGTGATACCGTTGGGGCCTTTTCGCTTGAGTTTGACTTCGATGCTGCCGAGCGGGTGGGGCATTTTTGCTTCGACCCAGGTTAAAGGGCCGAGGTGCGGTTCGATTCGCACGGATTTGAAGCCGGGCTCGGCCGGCTCGATGCCGCAGACGGTCGCGAGCAGGTCGTAGTTGGGGCTTGCGCTCCAGGCGTGACAGTCGGAACGGGCCGGATCCGGATTCTCCGCAAACGTTGTAAGACCTATTTTGAGCATATTGCGCCAGGGCTGGAGCATCTCGATATAACGGTCGCCGAGGCCGACCTTTTTCGTCGCCCTTACAAGATAGAAGCGGAAATAAAAGGTGCACTGGATAAGGTCTTTTTCGGAGACGACTTTTTCCATCAGTTTTTTCTGCTCTTTGTCGCCAATCAAATCGACCAGAACGGCCAGGATATTTGCGTGCTGGCTGAAGATATTTTTGTCGGGGGTGTCGGCCAAAAGACCTCGTTTACTGTCCCAGCAAAGTTTATACGTGGCTTTTTTGAGCGAATCGGCCAATTTCCTGTAATGGTCCGCGAAATACTTTCTTCCGAAAGCCGCATTCAGCTCCGCAGCGTAATTGAGGGCATAGACGATTTGAAGCGTGAGAATCGAAGAGCGTCCTTCGTCCGCACCGGCGGGGATGCCGCCTATACCTTTTTCTTCGTCCCATCGCCACGACCAATCGACGAAGTTCCACCAGGGCGTAGGCCCCAGCATACCGTTTGCACCGATATGTTTTTCGTGCCACTGGAGAACGCCGTCAATGCCGTACAAAAACGATTTCACAAACTCGGCGTCATCGCGGTGCATCCAGTAATCGTGAATCATAGCAATCCAGAACAGCGAATACGGCGGAATGACCTGCATACTTCTGGAGGGATACCGGCTTTGGGTCAGGCCGTCGGGGATGCGGGAATTGTCATAAGCGGTAATGGCGTTTCGCATCAGGCGGTCGTCACCGGAGACGTACAGCGAGACGAGCGCCTCTATGCGGTTGTCGCCGACGTATTGCATCTGTTCGTAGTAGGGAGCATCGAAATATGTCTCGTTGGCGCTGAGTCGTGCGGTGCGCCAGCCGACGTCCCAGATATTTTTTATGGATGGGTCACTGCTGCTGAAAGACGCGTTTTCCTTAAATGGATACGCAGTAAATCTGCCGTAGAAATCGTTGATGGTTAAAGGTTCGTCTCTGGTCTGAATTTCCATCTGGAGATAACGCCAGGTCCTGAACCACAGCGGGCGAAACATCCGGTTTGCGCCGCCGTCGGGCAGGAAAACGTCGTAGTAACCGAGCATTCTGCGGCCTTTGATTTCGTTGCGGTTGCCCTTTTGGCCGTTGGGGTCAAACATCGCCTCGGCGTAGGTGAGTTTTATTTCGCCGCTTTTTCCGCCGCTGACCGTCAGTTCCGGGTAGGCGGTGGTCAGGAAGGTCTGGTCGAGAAGGATTGTCGCCCTGGTGTTTGCAGGGACGGTAAGTTTCTGCCGGCCGTCGAAGAAATCATTGGCAATCTCTACGCCGGCTGCTCTTCTTACTTTTGGAATGCGCTGCAATTTGTCTTCCATCAGCGGGACTGTTCGCGGCACGAGCATCCATTCGGCATCGAGGGCAAACCCTCGCGGCCGTGCGTTCTCCTGCACTAAAACCGTCTGCCAGGAGCTGTCGTCATATTCGGTCATCTCCCAGCCCCAGGGATATTTGGCGCCATCGACCTTGTCGGTTGGACCAACAACAACAAATGCCCGGAGCAGCTTGCTGTCAACCGGTATCGGCTCATAAGCGAGGTCTTTCAGGACTTTCCAGCCGGCGCCGGTGTTCACAAAATCATACTCGTGTTTATCGGCACAAAGAACAAAGGCGGTCCTGAGCGTGCATTGAGCGAAAGGCCGCAGGTCGGCGAAATTCCAGACGACGGCCGCAATTGTATTTTTGCCCTTCACAAGATACGGGGCAATATCAACCGTTTCGAATCGCCAGTGCATAAGGTCGCCTCGTGCAGGGCCGAGACAGACGGCCTGTCCATTGACAAAGAGACGATAGCGGTTGTCCGCCGAGACGTGAACGACGAGTTTTTCAGGCTTCAAATCAAGGTCGAAGCTCCTGCGGAAATGAAAGACGCCGTAATCTTTCAGTGATGCCGATGGATGCGTGATCCACTGGGCCGACCATCGCTTATTGAGCATCTCGTCACGAACCTTGAGATTCTCCACCCCGGCATTGACGATACCGGTTAATGCCAAACTCATCAGGAAGAAAAAAAACGCTGTGTTAATTGTTTTTCTCACAATTGTCACCTCCTTAATTATGGTGTCTGTGTTTTTTCACGTGTGATTTTTGCGCCTATGGGATTGAGGCGCTGTTCGATTTTTTCGTATCCGCGGTCGATGTGATAGACGCGATTGATTACCGTAGTCCCTTCGGCGGCGAGGGCGGCCAGCACTAAAGCGGCCGATGCGCGCAAATCCGAGGCCATCACCGGGGCGGCGATGAGTTTTTTGACGCCGGAGACGATAACTGTGGGGCCTTCCTTTCGCAGGTTTGCCGCCATTCGGCTCAGCTCGGCGACGTGCATAAACCTGTCGGGGAAGATTTTTTCGATGACGACGCTGTTACCCTCGGCCAAGGCCAGCAGCGTCATAAACTGCGCCTGCAGGTCGGTTGGAAAGCCGGGGAACGGCTGGGTGGTAATATCCGCCGGCCTGACGGGGCCGGTGCGTGCGACGACACAGCCGGTATTTTCAGGTTCGACGATGACGCCGATTTGCCGCAGTTTGTCGATGACGGCCATCAGGTCCTGCAGGCGGCAATTTTTTATGTGAATCTCGCCTTTTGTGATAGCGGCAGCGGCCATAAATGTCCCGGCCTCGATGCGGTCGGGTATGACGGTGTGGTTGAATGGCTCAAGCCGGGCGACGCCTTCGATGGTCAGTCGAGGCGAGCCGATGCCGGAGATTTTCGCGCCCATCGAGTTGAGGCAGCCGGCCAGGTCGGCGATTTCCGGCTCGCAGGCGGCGGCCTCGATAATGGTTTTGCCCTTTGCGAGGGTTGCAGCCATAAGAACGTTTGCGGTACCGAGGACGGTCGAGCCGAACGGCCCGCCTAAGAATATGTCATTGCCCGTCAGGCCTTTTGGCGCTTCGGCGACAATGTATCCGTTTTCGAGTTTGATATCGGCGCCGAGCCGGCGCAGGCCACGCAGGTGGATATCGACCGGCCGGTACCCGATGGCGCAGCCGCCGGGCATTGAAACGACGGCCCTGCCGAGGCGGGCGAGCAGCGGGCCGAGTATGCAGATGCTCGCACGCATCTTGCGGACGATTTCATAATCGCCTACCGGATTATCGAGCTCGGCTGCATCGATTGATATAGCGCCGCTTGCGTCGCGGGCGACTTTGCAGCCCAGTTGCGAAAGCAATTCGCCGGCTACGGTGATGTCCGAAAGATTGGGGGCGGCCTTGAGTACCGATTTTCCCGGTGCGAGGATGGCGGCGGCCATTATGGGCAGCGCCGCGTTCTTCGAGCCGTTGACGGCGATACTGCCCGAGAGCTTAACCGGGCCTTCGATGCGAAATATATCCATAACCTATTTCCCTTGAAAAGCACGGTGCGTTCTGCGAAACTCGACGGGGTATAGGGTCGATACGCCTAATTTAATATGCGGCGGCGAGTTTTTCAAGTCGTGAAAACAGAAAATGTATGGATACAGAACATATTAAAGATGCCCTGACTGAAATCAGCATTGTGGATTTGGTCGTTTGCTTAGCGGGGCTGACTTTGTTAGCGTGCTGGCTTTTGCGGACGTCGTTCGGCAGAAAGGCCCTTATCCACTCGGAGCCGAGACGCAACCGGTTAGGGATTTATATTCCGCTGATACCGTACGCGGTATGCTCTTTGACGGTCTGGTTAGGGCTGTTGATTGAAAAGAAGCTGCTCGGCGAGTCCGCCGGCTGGCAGGCGGTTTTTGCGGATAACTTCATAATGTGCGTCGGTGCGCTGAGCGGCATAGCGGTAATTATTGTCATAGCAAGGAGATATTTCGCTCGTCGGCTGAGGGGTTTCGGGCTGGACGCGAGAACCGTCCGGGCCGACTTCGGGGCGGCATTGGTTAATCTGCTTACGATTATGCCGGTTGTAATTGCGACGATAATACTGACTACTTACGTGAGCAGGTTGATTGCAGGCCCCGGCTTCGAGATGCCGCAGCACGCCGAGCTGAAGGAAATAGCGTCGTATCCGCAGCCGGCCGTAAGGGTAGTAATTTGCATAAGTGCGATTGTGGTTGTACCCATCTTCGAGGAGATGTTTTTCAGGGGGTTGCTGCAGACGCTGATAAGGACATTTTCAGGCAGGCCCTGGGTTTCAATAGCGATAAGTTCGGCGATTTTTGCGGCATTTCATCAGAACATGCCTCACTGGCCGGCGTTGTTTGTGCTGGCGCTATGTCTGGGCTACTCTTACGAGAAAAGCGGCTCGCTGCTTCGGCCCATCTTTATTCACTCACTCTTCAACGCTGCTATGGTGTTCAGTGCATTGAGTCAATAGCCCGCCTTTCGTTGTGCTTTTTGTCAGAAAATCAAAAGCAGCAGGCCGATGACGGCTACGATGGGGCCGGCGATTTTGATTATTTTGCCGTACCTGTCGTGCCAGAGCTCGGTCTCTCGGGCTCCGAGCCACTTTTCGAGCGGGATAACCCTCCAGGCGACGAGCGAGCCGGCCAGGCCGCCTATAATTGCTATCACTGCAAAGACGCTATTCATTTTCGTTCACTCCCTTGGCTTATGTACTCTGAACAACCAGAATATACTCGCACCCGGTCTGTTTACCATAACAGAGACGTATATTACTGCAAGCCGAGGACATCGGCAATAGAGTATTGGCCCGGTTTTTTGCCGACGAGCCATTTTGCCGCTAACAGTGCGCCTCTCGCGAAGGTGTCCCTGCTGTGTGCCGTGTGGCTCAGTGTTACCGTCTCGCCCAGCGTTGAAAATATTACCGAATGAATCCCTGCGATGTCGCCGGCCCTGACCGAGTGCATACCGATGGCTCCCTGCTGTCTTGCCGCTTCTTTGCCGCTTCTGCCGTGTTTGAGCGAGTCGGGGAAGGGCCTGTCGGTCGCCCGGCAGATATTTTTGGCTAACGTAAGGGCTGAGCCGCTCGGGGCGTCTTTCTTGAACCTGTGGTGCTGCTCGATTATCTCGACGTCGTATTCCGGGCCGAGCAGTGTCGCCACCTTTCCGACGAGGTTAAACAATACGTTCATCCCGACGCTCATATTAGTTGTGCAGATGACGGGGATTTTCCCAGCGGCATCGGCAAGTTTGTCGTACTGGTTTTCGCTCAAGCCGGTGGTCCCGAGCACCAAAGCGGCACCTGTTTGCAGGCAGTAATCTATTGTAGCATCGACGGCCTGGGGGGTAGAGAAATCGATAACGACATCGGCGCCGCCGGGGGGTGTGTCGCTGATTGGGACCTTTAATTCGCTTATGCCCGCCACAAGGCCGGCGTCTTTGCCCATCTCGGGATGGATACGCTTTTCGACGGCCCCGATGACCTCTAAGCTGCCGTCGCCGGCCGAGGTTGCAATAATACGTCTTCCCATTCGCCCTGCCGCGCCGCAAACCACAAGTTTATATCCCATTTTGACTTTCCTGAATATATGCCTGCACCGAATAGCTTAAAATAATACCGGTCGGCCCGGCAGCTTGCAAGCGCCAATGTATTTATCGGCTTGATATTCCGGCGGGTATGCGGTAAAACACCGTATAAGGTTATGTGTCATTCGACAAAACAATTTCGGCATTTTTACATAAAGGAGGCAACTGTAATGGACAGACGTACTTTCATATCGGGCACGATAGCGGCAGGGACGGCGGCATTGTCGCTAAAGGCGGCGGGCGCTTCGGCTGCGGCGGGCAAGTTCAAGCTGAAGTATGCCCCGTATTTCGGGATGTTCGAGCATCACGCCGGCAAGGACCCCATCGACCAGCTCAAGTTTATAGCCGATACCGGCTTTACCGCGATGTTCGACAACGGCCTGATGAGCAAAGACAAATCGCTGCAGGACAAAATCGCAAAGCAGTGCGAGCAACTGGGCCTGGCAATGGGGCCTTTCGCGGCTTATGCCGAGTTCAGGAGGCCGACCCTGGTACTCAAGAACGATGCTATTCGCAGGATGGTAGTCGGCAAAATCAAGGAGGCGATTGAGTTAGGCAAACGCACCGGCTGTATGTACGCGGTGATGGCGCCGGGGACATACGCAACAAATCTCGAGTGGGGATACCAGACGGCCAATATGGTCGATAACCTCAAGTACTGCTGTGAGGTGGCTGAGCCGGCGGGTTTTACGGTTCTGGTCGAGCCGCTCAACAACTGGACAGACCATCCACAGATGTTCCTGCATAAAATACCTCAGGCATACCAGATATGCAAAGCCGTCGGCAGCGACTCGTGTAAAATGGTCGATGATTTGTATCATCAGCAGATTACCGAGGGCAACCTGATTCCCAACATCGATATGGCTTACGACAAAATCGGCGCGTTCCACCTTGGCGACAACCCGGGACGCAATGAGCCGACCACCGGTGAAATAAACTATCGCAACATATTCAAGCACCTGTACAACAAGGGCTACAAAGGCGTGCTGTGTATGGAGCACGGCAAGAGCAAGCCCGGCATCGAAGGCGAAAAGGCACTGCTGACGGCGTACCGCTGGTGCGACGACTTTTGAATCGACGCAATTTTCGCACAGACGAAAAACAAGCAAAAATTGAAAGGCCGGATATATGAAGGCAAAGCAAATACAAAGTATTTCTCGCAGAGATTTCATTAAGAGCTCAGCCGTGGTGTCATTAGCTGCGGCGGCCGCTCCATTGGGCGTCCGGGCTTACGCGGCCGGGGACGAGAAGATACGCATCGGGCTGATTGGCTGCGGCGGCCGCGGAACAGGCGCAATGAAAGACTGTGCCAAGGGCGTGAAAGACGTAGAACTGGTCGCGATGGGAGATATGTTCAAAGACCGTATAGCAAAGTCCGGCGACGAGTTAAAGGCCGTGCTCGGCGAGAGATTTAAGGTTACCGCCGATACGATTTTCGTCGGCTTCGACGCATACAAAAAGGTTATCGCCTCGGACATCGATATGATTATTCACGCCACACCGCCGCACTTCCGGTCAATCCATATCAAGGCGGCCGTCGAGGCGGGCAAACACGTGTTTATGGAAAAGCCGGCGGGTGTGGACCCGGCCGGTATTCGCTCGTTAATCGCCACTTCACAACTGGCCGAACAAAAGGGCCTGGCAATCGTCGCAGGAACACAGCGCAGACACCAGAAGCATTACCTCGATATTATGCGGCGAATCCACAACGGCGACATCGGCGAGATTCTCGGCGGTCAATGCTACTGGTGCGGCAGCGATATGATTGGCTACTGGAAGTATTACCAGCGAAACGAAGCCGATTCGGAAATGGAATGGCAGTTGCGTAACTGGCCCTGGTTTGTGTGGCTTTCGGGCGACCACTACGTCGAGCAGCACGTTCACAACCTCGACATAATGAACTGGGCACTCGGCTCGCATCCGGTCAAGGCGCTCGGTATGGGCGGCAGGGCCGTGCGAGAGCAGGGCAATATATGGGACCACTTCGCCGTCGAATACGAGTATGAAAACGGCGTGCGGATAGCAAGTATGGCCCGACAGATAAACGGCTGCAGCGACCGCGTATCCGAGCATTTAGTCGGGACAAAAGGCGCTGCCTACACCGACGGCTCGAACGGCCGCATCGAAGGCGCCAACGCCTACAAATACGAAGGCGCCAACCCGAACCCCTATGTCGTCGAGCATTTCGACCTTATCAAGAGCATCAAAGAAGGTAAGCCGCTCAACGAAGGCAGGCGTGTGGCGGAAAGCACACTTACCGCGATTATGGGCAGGATGAGCGCCTATACGGGCAGAGAGCTGAAGTGGGACTGGGTTATGAACGCCTCGAAGCTCGACCTTGCGCCGCCGAACTATGAGTTCGGTGATGCGCCGGTAAGGCCGGTCGCTATGCCCGGAAAAACGCAATTGATATAGTGCCCTGGCCGGCTCGGGCTGCGGGGTGAGATATGTTCTGAAATTACGGAGGACCGAAATGAGGACATTAAAAGCCCCCCGGGGGGTGATTGTGTGCTGTGTCGTCTGGCTGCTTGTCTGCGCATCCGCACTTGCCGGCGTAGAGAAATGGGGAACATTCGAGCTGACTCTCAAAGGCCCGAGCGACGGCAATCCGTTCGTGGATGTTGAGCTTTCGGCGAAGTTCACAAACGGCGGGGAAACTATCCGGGTGAGAGGTTTTTACGACGGCGGCGGTACGTACCGGATTCGATTTATGCCGGATAAGCCGGGTGAGTGGAGGTACGTCACCAAGAGCGATACCGCTGAGCTTGACGGCAAAGACGGGCAATTCGAATGCACAAAGCCGTCGGCGGGCAATCACGGGCCGGTGCACGTCAGGGACACTTATCACTTCGGTTATGCCGACGGGACGATGTACTATCAGTTCGGCACAACGTGTTATGGCTGGGTTCACCAGAGCGAAAAGCTCCAGCAGCAGACATTAAAGACGTTAGCCGATTCACCTTTCAACAAGATTCGGATGTGCGTGTTTCCAAAGTGGTACGCGTACAACCACGTCGAGCCGGTGTATTATCCCTTCGAGAAAAGGGCGGACGGCAGGTGGGACTTTTCGCGGTTCAACCCGGAGTTTTTCCGGCATTTTGAAAAGCGTGTGGGCGGCTTGATGCGGCTCGGCATAGAGGCGGACCTTATCCTGTTTCACCCTTACGACTTCGGGCACTGGGGTTTTGACAGAATGGACTCTGCGAGCGACGACAGATACCTGCGTTACGTCGTGGCCCGGTTGGCGGCATATCGAAACGTCTGGTGGTCGATGGCAAACGAATGGGATTTGATGAAGACCAAGAAGCCAGGCGACTGGGACAGGTTCTTCAAAATTGTTCAGGCCGAGGACCCGTACAATCACCCCCGCTCGATTCATAATGCGGGCAAATTCTACGACCACACAAAACCGTGGGTAACACACGCCAGCATACAAAGCTCGAATCTTGCCGAGGCGAAGAGTTTCCGCAAAAAATACGGAAAACCCATTATATTTGACGAGTGCCAGTACGAGGGCAATGTCCCCTGGCCGTGGGGCGACCTGCCTGCGAAGGAGCTGCTCAACCGCTTCTGGATGGGGATGCTTGTAGGGGCATACGTCGGGCACGGCGAGACGTATCTGGACCCGAATGATGTACTATGGTGGTCGAAGGGCGGTGTATTGGACGGGCAAAGCCCGGCCAGAATCGCATTTTTGAGGAAGTTAGTCGAAGAAGGCCCGCAGGTCGGGTTCGAGCCGTTCGGCGATTCCTGGATATGGGACAGCTACCCGGCCGGGGAAAAAACCGACGATTACATACTCATCTACTTCGGCGTTCACAGGCCTTCGAGTTTTACGTTTGCTTTGCCCGCCGGCAAAAAATACAAAGCCGAGGTCATTGACCCGTGGCAGATGTCGATTACGCCGCTTGACGGTACATTTAAGGGCAGGGCGAAAGTGAAGCCCCTGGGGGGGCCGTACTTAGCTCTGCGACTGCGTAATGTTGAGCACTAATAGAGCATAAGAGCACAAGGGCATAAGGGTACAGGAAGGGCTCCCATTTTGCGATTCATCCCAAAATGGGCCCCGGGCACAGGCCGAAACAAGCTCAAATCTTATGCTCTTATGACTTTTGCACCTTTGCTCTTTTACACTTTTGCTCTAACAATGGTAAAGTACGAGCAAAAGCAAGGCCGATATACATATTTAGTCAAAGAGGCCGATAGTCAGTTTGGGCTATTGAGTAGAGCATAGGACATTTGCTTTTGATGGGGGTTTATTATGGGAAAAAAGTGGTTCACAATTTGTATTTCAGTGGCCGCGTGCGTTGTTTTGCTGCCGGCGGCCGGCTGTGAAAGTGACGCGCAAACAGGGGCTCTCGTTGGGACGGGTGTCGGCGCGCTTGCGGGCCAGGCCATAGGCAGAGATACCGAAGGTACGCTTATCGGTGCGGCTGTCGGTGGTGGTGCCGGGTATATTATCGGCAACGAGCAGGACAAGAAAAAAGCTGCCAGCCAGTCCGGCACATATTCTCAGCAAACAGACATTGTCACCGTCAATGTTACCAACAGCAACGGCTCTGTAACACCGGTCAAGCTGAAAAGACAGGGGACCAGCTACGTCGGCCCAAGGGGCGAATACTATGACCACCTGCCGGGCGTCGATGAGCTAAAGCCGATTTACGGATTTTGAAACCTTGACGGCAGTGTTGTGCAAATCTGCTGTATTATCTTCTGGGTCTGGTCTGCTTGCTGAGGTGTAAGCGCCCTGCCTGCGGCCCCGCCGAGTATTCCGCCGGCGATACCGCCGATGGTTCTGTCGCCCCGGTCGCCGCCGGCGACAGCAGCGCCGGCTCCTGCACCTGCGGCAGCGCCGAAGATGGTCGCCAGCGTCTTTCCCGTTCTGCCCGAGCCGGTGCCGAGCCAGAGGATGCTGCCGTCCTCGACGTCTATCATCTTTGCCGTCATCGACAACTCCTCATTATAGCTGGGAATGTTTATAAGCAGCACGGCGGGGACATTCAGGATTTTGCCGGCCCGCGCGGCGTCCTTGGTGGAGGTTATTTGCGATGCCTGGAACTTTTGCTCTTTGAGAAGGGTCTGGACCTGGGCCCGCTCCACCGGTGCATAGCCCTTCTTCAGCAGCTCCATCACAAAGAAGTCGCCAATTTGGTTTTTGGCCGCATCACCGACGACGGCGCCGGCAACATCGACGACGGCTACTTTGTCTATTTTACTGAAATCGAAATTTGCCCTGGCGTGGCTTTCGCCCCTGCCCGCGGCACAGCCGAGGAAAACCAGAACCGAGACCAGCAGCACACACAGACATATCTTTCTCATAATGCAGACCTCCAAACACTGACGAATTATAATTGACGATTACCCATTGCCGATTGCTCATTTCAAATCACAAATCGTTTTCCGAGCGATGAGTCACGAGCGACGGTTAAGCGTTCGGGTTTTCTATGTGCTGCTCTTAGATGGGCTCTTCTTTCGGGCGTTCGGGCCATTTGAGCTGGTCGAAAAGGTATTCGCTTGCCTTGTGTATCATTATAAGAGGCGGACAGGGCGACATTTCCAGCGAGCCGATTACGTCGTTATCGTATTTGTTCAGGCAATTTAGCAGATAGTCCCAGTCCCGGCGCTGCAAGCCGCAGGCACAGCCCAGGGGCTCGTGGTCGTCGGATGAGCCAAAATTATCGGATAGGTGCAAATGAACAACTCTGTCCGCCAGCATATCGACATAATCTCTGAAGCTGAAATTCGGGTCGATACTTGCAAAACCGGTATCGAGGCAGTACCGAATGGAGTTGAATTTCTCGCCGAGCCGTTTGAGCTTGTCAAGCGGGCCGGTCTCGATACAGATCAAACAATCGTTTTCGTCGGCTATTTTGACGACCTCGGCGGCAAAATCCAGAGGATTATCCTCGCCGGTCTGTCCGATAGCCAAGCTCTTGAGGTCGGCCACGATGTTGGCATTCAACAGCTTTGCACATTGTATTTGCTCGAGCCACTGCTCAATGGTGGGGTTGTCGTTTCGCGAGCGCATCGAGACGGTCATCCCCTCGGTGGCGGCGGCAAGGCGGGGCCAGTTAGTCCTGTCGTAACGGCACTCGTCGAGTCCCCCGGTGTTAGGCCAAAGCTCAATGCCGAAACCGAGGGACTTTAGAAGCCGGCACTCCCGCTCGAGACTCAGCCGAGACTGGTGTCCCCAAAACACCATCGACGATACAACATACTTTATTCGCATCACTTCCAGCTCCATACCAAAAATTTTCCAGGGTCTAACCCCCCTGCGTTCAGAGCACAGACAATACTTTTATCGATTAAAAAGCGGTACTGCTTCAATCTTTCTGTAAAAATAAGTTTTTTTCGGTTTTTGCAGATGCCTCGAAACGGCTGCGCAACCGCTGAATCTGCTCAGGCCCGGAGCCGCTCGGCGGCCAACACAAAGCCGTTGCCGATTCGATGGCGGCAGGCGTCTGGCGTCTTTATTCTATATTTTCTTGCAAAAGCCGGACTCCCTGACTACACTGTGGGCTTTCAAGATGCGACAGAAAGCATATTATGCGATTTGCGATTTTTGATTTGAAATCAGCAATCATCAATCGGCAATAGAAAATGGGAGTATCGATATGGGTTTGACGAAGTGGTTTCGAAAGAACAACAAGAAAATGATGGCGGTCGTTGTCATCGTCCTGATGTTCGTTTTCGTAGGCAGTGCCTGGCTCAGTCGCCTTGGCAGGACGCGGGCCACGGGCCGCAAGAGTGCGATGGCCTACTACGGCAAGAAGCATAAGATAACCAACTATGACCTGGCAGCAGCCCGGGCCGAGCTCGAGATGCTGCGGATGTTGGGGGCCGACGTTCTGATTCGCCCGCAGCCGCTACAGTTTGCTCCCACACAGGACTTTCGCGTGGTTCTTTTGGGAGAGTTGCTGTTTGCCGAGCAGGGCAGTGCTGCGGAGACGAACAGCCGAATCAGGCAGATGGCCATAAGGAGCGGCTACCAGATTACGAACGAACAAATCGACGCTTTTTACCGGAAAACTTATCCGCCGCCGATGTACTGGCTGCTGCTGCGGGATGAGGCGCGTGCCGCCGGGCTCCGGCTGGACAACGACCAGATGCGCAATCAGCTCGCGGCAATAGTGCCCCGGCTGCAAAAGGGCAGGGCGTACCCGGACGTAATTAACTCGATAGCGAAGTGGCAGGGGGTTTCGGAAGACCAAATTCTCACTACTTTCGGAAACCTGCTTTCCGTAATAGAGTACGCAAAGATAATGTGCTCGACGGAGGACCTTACGCTTCGCCAGCTCAAACAATCGGCGAAATCCTCGCAGGAGAAAATCAACGTCGAGTACGTGCATTTGGAGCCGGGCATGTTCAGCAAAGACCTGCCTGAGCCGGGCGAGAACGAAATAGCGGAACAATTCGACAAATATAAGCGGTTTTTTGTCGGCGGGCTGAGCGAAGACAACCCGCACGGCTTCGGCTACAAGCTGGACGACAGCGTGCAGCTCGAATACATTGCGGTCCGGCTCGATGATGTCGCCACGGTAGTCGATAAACCAACCGACGAAGAAGCTGAGGAGTATTACCAGAGAAACAGGAGCCGTCTTGTCGAGCAGGTGCCCTCCGACCCGAACGACCCGAACTCGCCGGCTCAGCAGCGGACGAAAAGCTTCGCAGAGGTTGCGGAACTGATTCTCAAGACGCTTATGGAAAAGAATATCAACACAAAGGCCGAGCAGATTGTTCAGGATGCAAAGACACTGACCGGTTCGGCTCTCGATGCAGCGGACATCGAGGCAAAGGACCTTACCACCGAGAACTTCAGGCAGCTGGCCGGCGACTACAAGTCCGCTGCCGATGAGCTTAGCAAAAAATATGGCGTGCCGGTTTACACCGGCAAGACCGGGATGCTCACGGCAGAGGCTATGCAGGCCGACCCGAATCTTGCTATGCTGTATGCCAGGGCCGGCAACGTCTCGAGGACATCTCTCGTCCGGCTTGTCTTTGCGATTGACGAACTCGCCGACAGCAAGCTCGGCCCGTTCGACGTCTCGAAGCCGAGGATGTATGAAACGATAGGGCCTTTAACAGATTTGCGAGCGCGGCTCAGCGGATATTCGGGCAAAATCACAGTCCTTGTCCGGGCAGTGGCGGCGCAGAAGGCCCGCGTGCCGGATAGTGTCGATTACACCTTCAGTATCGCCACGATAAAGCTCGACAAGGCCGAATCCGAACAAGAGCGTTACTCGGTCAAAGAAAGAGTTATCGACGATTTGAAAAAGTTAGCCGCAGTTGATACGACCCGCAAAAGGGCCCGGCAGTTCATCAAATATGCCGATGCAAACGGCTGGGACAGTGCCGTCGATGAGTTCAACAAATTGTACGCCCCCGGCGAGCCGAATACCGCAGGCGGCCGGCAGGCAACACTCAAGCTGATGAGTACGGCTCTGACCAGAATTTCCGATATTGAGCTCCAGACGGTGATGGTTCGAAATGAGGGCGACCCAATGGCACGGACGTTCATCGGCAGAAGGACCATCGAGAGCCGGCTGACAGAGAAGCTCTATTCTCTTCTGCCGCCGGACGGCAACTCGCTCGAGACGGTGCCCACAATAGTTGAGTTCGCGCCTGGAATGGGTTTTTACTGCATAAAGGAGCTGAGTATCGAACGGCTTTATCGCCGGGACTATGACAGGATAAGGGCTCAACTGGCGTACGCCGAAGATTTTCACCGGTCCCAGGTGCTGGCTGCGGTGCACTATAACCCGGAAAACATATTCAAGCGAATGAAGTTCAGGCCTGTCCAGCAAAAAACTCAAAACTCAAAACTGGAAACTAAAAATCAAAGTACATCGAATTCATTGTGATTAACACCGATTCACAGAACAACCGTTCGCTGCTTATGCTCTCGGTCATGCTCACCGGCTGGCTGGTTCCGGGAGGCGGCTACTTTCTTCTGAAAGAATACAGCCGGGCGGTGATAATACTGCTGACACTAACGCTGACTTTCTGTGCGGGACTCTATATCGGCTCAATCGGCGTCATCGACCCGGTCGGAGCCAAACTCTGGTATGTAACTCAGCTATTGTTCTCGCCGGCGGTGGCACTAATCGGTCGCGTCACTGCGGTTGGCCGGTTCGGTGTTTACGGCAGGCCGGCCGAAATCGGACAAATCTATACAACCATTGCGGGGCTGCTGAACCTGCTGTGTATCGTCAACGCCGTCTATTCGGCCTCCACACACAACCGCCCGGGAGGAAAGTAATATGTTTTTGCAAACCGTTTTGGTCCTGGCGACCTTCACGACACCGGAGCAGATTGGCACAACACCTCAGTCGATGCTGCTGCTGTTGCCGTTAGTGGCGGCGGTGTCCGTCGCTTACAAGGCGACGAAAGTGAAGAGGATAACGGCGGCTGCATTTCTGACCGAATCGGCGCTTCTGTTCGGCTCGATACTCGTCTTTATGGCATTGACGGCCCTGGTTCTGTGCGTCATCGCCTGGTTCGTTACCGGCTGAGCAGCTCTGCGCTGAGCCCGGGCTCAGTCTTCCGCCGCCTCGCTCTCCTGTTTGAAGACCCCAAGTTCCACGAGGGCGTTGAAGGCGGCTTTTTGCTCGGCGTCTTTCTTGTTTGTTCCCCACGCGCTCGGGAAGTGTCGGCGGTCTATCGCTACCTGGACTTCAAAGCACTTGTCGTGGTCGGGCCCCTTCTCGTCAAGCAGCTCATATACCGGCGTCGTGCCCGTCTTTTGCTGGGCGTACTGCTGGAGCACCGATTTGAAATTACCCTGGTTTTGTTCGGTATCCGCCTGTTCAATCAGCGCCGCAAAGTTGCTCAAAATGAAGTCTCTCGCCTGGTCCAGACCCCCGTCAATATATATGGCCGCGATAATTGCTTCGAGCAGACCCGCCGCCAGAGACCGCGACAGTGACCGGCTGCCCGCCATACCCTTGCCCACCTTGAGGAATTTGTGCAGGCCGAGCCCGCGTACAATGCGCGCGCATGTCCTGCGGGAGACGAGCATGCTCTTCATTTTTGTCAGCTCGCCCTCAAGGTAATTTGGCGAGTGCTCGAAAATGGCCTGGCATATTACCACGGCAAGAACCGAATCGCCGAAAAACTCCAGACGCTCGTTGCTCGCCGAACGGCTCTCGACAGAGGATGCATGTGTGAAGGCCTTGGCGAGGAGTTTGCGGTCAGAAAATTCGTAGCCGATTATTCGCTCAATCTGCTGCAGAGTTTCGTCTTCCATCTTAGCTCGGGTCCTAACTCGGGAACTCCTGCGAGCAGATTACGAACACCGCCGCGGCGGGCGATTTTCGTAGCCGGCTCAACAAACACCATCACATCTTAACCGAAGCAGCCGTCGATTGTCAAGGTCTGATTCTCAAAACAAAACCGGCAACCGCAATTCTTAATTCATTAATGTTTGAACGCCCCCTGCCGCTTTTTGAACAGACCCCCATAGCGGCGAATCAACTGACCATCTGCAGCGAGGCAAGTGCAACAAATTTGTCCTCTACGGTCTTGAAGATGCCCTCAAGGCCGGTGACTGCAAAAATCCCGTTCGTCGCAGGCGCCACGTTGCAGAATATCAACTGATGGTCCCAGTCCATCAGCAGCTTGCGGAGCTTGAGCAGCTTGGACAAGCTCGATGACGTTATGATGTCCACACTGGAAAAGTCAACCACAACGTCGCAGTCGCCCCTGTCCCTGACAATGTCGGTAACCGTTTTGAGCTCGTCGCCCATCTGCGGCTCGGTAGGCAGGTCCACGAGAATTATGTTTTCAGACCAGTTCTGAATCCCCATTTTTTGGTTCCCCTATTTTCTAAGCCAACATACGTTTTTTGTTATTGTCCTTTTTATCGGCAGAGCACGAAGGCGGGTTAACCAAAAAATATGCCGCCTTAATTGCTTGTTTTACAGGAGCTTACACCAGCGAAACCAATTCGCCCCAGCATCCAATACCGCCGGAAACACCCCCCGCAGGCAAATAAAGCACCGCGAGTCCTTCAGGCCCTTGGCCCCCTGCGTCCTGAGAGAAAGCGTCCACGAATATTTTGATATGCCGCCCCACCAGGACAGTCCCTATATGCCCCTATGAGTCTCCCAAAATTGAATTTTCCCTATAAATATCGGCTGTTATTCTACCATACCTTGTAAAGGCCATTCAATTATTACATGGACAGACTCCCAGGTGCTGCGGGCCGAAGTAAAGTTCAAGCTCTCTGGCGGAAGTCGTCGAT
>CAZPDW010000002.1:32545-34062 GCA_964585535.1 uncultured Pirellulales bacterium | reverse complement strand
CCGGGCTTACATAGCCCAGCGAAGCATGCCTGCGTTTACGATTATAGAACACCTCAATATATTTGAAAATATCTTTTTCTTCATCCTCGTAAGTTTCATATATTTTGCCTGGTATAACTGTTACTGCTATGCTATACTCAACTGCGGGTGTGTTTTGTATTCACTGACGGTCTGGGTTTGATACTCGCGACAGAATAGAATGAACTACTTTTTGGAGCTACTTGATGTCATTTAACAGGTTTGGCCTTTCTGACCCGTTGGTGCGCGGCATTCTCGCTACCGGCTACACCGCTCCCACCGAGATCCAGGCACAGGCGCTGCCGGCGGTAATTAAAGGTCGTGATATCATAGGATGTGCACAGACCGGTACGGGTAAAACCGCCGTGTTTGTACTGCCTATTCTGAATCGGCTCAGCCATGAACGGGCAACCAAAAAAAGAATCGTCAGATCTCTTATCGTTACGCCGACTCGCGAATTAGCATTGCAAATAGAAAAATCGATATGCGACTACGGGCGATTCCTTCAATTAAAAACACTCGCTGTTTATGGTGGTGTGAGCATCAAAACCCAGTTGACGTCGCTGCGTCGAGGAATTGATATCGTTGTTGCTACGCCGGGCAGACTACTGGACCACATGCAAAGGCGCACTATCGACCTTAGCCGGGTTGAAGTGTTTGTCCTCGATGAAGCGGATAGAATGTTCGATATGGGCTTTATAAGGGATGTAAGAAAGATCATTGCCGCTTTGCCCAAGAAGCGACAGACCCTGCTCTTCTCAGCTACGATACCGGCTGCGGTAAGAAAGCTCGCTGAAGGAATACAGAAGTCCCCGGAGATGATACAGATAGGCCGGCAGGAAAATCCCATCGAAACGATTACTCAGCACTTATATTTCGTGGAAAAACACCTCAAGATTGATTTTCTGCTCCATCTGATCAAGAACGGCCAAATGTACAGCGTTCTGGTATTCTCACGTACAAAGCGAGGAGCCGACAGAATTAACCGCAGGCTTGAGCGGGCAGGGATTGTCTCGGTTGCAATACATTCCGGCAGGACGCAGAGCCAGCGGGAAAAGGCACTGGAAGGATTCAAAAGAGGCCGATATCAGGTCATGGTCGCAACCAATATCGCCGCTCGCGGCATCGATGTAACCGGTATATCACACGTAGTTAATTTCGATGTCCCCGCGATAGCAGAAGATTATATTCATCGCATCGGCCGAACCGGAAGAGCAGAAGCCACCGGAGACGCAATTACTTTTGTCAGCCGCGACGAAACCAGACAGCTTCGCCAGATAGAGCGATTCACAGGAAAAGAATTCATCGGCGAAGAATGTGAAGGTTTTACATATAGCAGACCGGCAAAAATTGTGCGTTCATTAGGAATGCACAAAGGCCGATTCCCAACGGTCAGCAAAAAACGCTTCCCACCCCGCAAACGCCGTAAGGCAACCGGACACCGATAGTTCAGAGCTTGCAGCCCTTTTGTTGTGCCGTTGGGGGCGCGGTCGGGCAGC
>CAZPDW010000002.1:27144-32445 GCA_964585535.1 uncultured Pirellulales bacterium | reverse complement strand
CTTGACAGGCCCGGCTTCATAGAAGACACAAAGAAAGAAAAACTTTAGATACAGATTACAGGGGGTTCTGTCGGAGAAGGATAGCGGCCGCCTGCGGCGGATAAAAAGACAGCAGACAGGGTGTCAGGGGAGCAGGACAGCAGGTAAAGGCCTGGCGGTATAGCTGGTTTAGAGTGCGACGGCGATGAACAGCAGCAGGGCGGACACCGATGCGAGGGCGAGGGTGATTTTTGTCCACCTATGGTATTTGGCGATGGCCGGGTGTGTGTCTTCCACTTCCCAGTAGTAGTCATCGAGGTCGTGGTCATATCCTTTTTTCATTTTCCTGTTGATAAGCAGGTATGCGCAGAAGGAGATGAGGAAGAGCGGGCCAGCCGTTGCAAAAATAATAATCTTTGTGAGATAGAGTAGTTTCATTTTTGTTTGGGGGGATATGATAACGAAAAGGGTGTGTTTTTTAAAGAACAATAAAGAACAATAGGGATAGGCGGATGTACGCGGATTGACAATCAGACGGTGGGGCTGTAATATGCTGTTTTTTGTTGGTTTGTGAAGGGCCGAACTGATTTTTTTAAGGAGGCAAAGATGTTTAACGGTATATTCAGGGTGCCTGAGCCGAAGAATGAGCCGGTGTTGAGTTACGGGCCCGGCAGCTGGGAAAAGGCGGCGTTAAAGGCCCGGCTCAAGGAGATGTTAGGGACGGAGGCGGAGGTCCCGATGATAATCGGCGGCGAGGAGGTTCGCAACGGCAATCTTGCGGATATACGTTGCCCGCACGAGCGCGGCCATCTTCTCGGCAGATACCACAAGGCGGATGCGGAGTACGCAATCAAGGCGGTGGACGCGGCAGAGAAGGCGAAAAAGGATTGGGGCCGGATGCCGTGGGAGTCTCGGGCGGTGATACTGCTGAAGGCGGCGGATTTGTTGGCGGGCAAGTGGCGGATGACGCTGAATGCGGCGACGATGCTGAATATGAGCAAGACGCCACATCAGGCCGAGATAGATTCAGGTTGTGAGCTGATAGATTTCTGGCGATTTAATCCCCACTTTATGGAGGAGGTTTACGGCGACCAGCCGAAGTCAACGGCGGGAGTTTTGAACTATATGGAGCATCGGCCGCTGGACGGTTTTGTGTTTGCGATAACGCCGTTTAATTTTACGTCGATAGCGGGCAATCTGCCGACGGCGCCTGCGCTGATGGGCAACACGGTGGTCTGGAAGCCGGCGTCGGCGTCGGTGTTGCCGGCGTATTTTATTATGAAGATTTTAGAGGAGGCGGGTATGCCGCCTGGTGTAATCAATATGGTACCGGGGCCCGGGCCTGTGGTTGGGCCGCCGGTTTTGAACGATGTACGCTTGGGTGGGATTCACTTTACGGGCAGCACATACGTATTCTCAACGATATGGCTTGCAATCGGCAGTGACATTCGCAAGTACGTTTCTTATCCTCGTATTGTGGGCGAGACGGGGGGCAAGAACTTTATATTTGCGCATTCGAGCTGCGACGTCGAGGCGCTGGTTGCGGCTACGGTTCGCGGGACGTTCGAGTATCAGGGTCAGAAGTGTTCGGCGGCGTCACGGCTTTACGTGCCGGATTCGATATGGCCTGCGGTAAAAGACAGGATATTGGGCGAGCTGAAAAGTGTGCGAATGGGAGACGTTTGCGACTTCAGGAACTTTATGGGTGCGGTAATCGACAAGAAGGCATTTGATACAATCACCGAGTATCTCGAATATGCGAAGAGCTCGACGGATATGGAGATTATCGCCGGCGGCGGCAGCGACAATTCAAAGGGTTATTTCATCGAGCCGACAGTGGTGGTCAGCAAGGACCCGAAATCACGATTTATGGTTGAAGAGATATTCGGGCCGGTATTGACGGTATATGTGTACCGTGAAAGCGAATATGCCGATGCGCTGGAGCTTTGCGATAAGACGTCGCCGTACGCGCTGACGGGTTCTATATTTGGTCTGGACCGCAGAGCGGTAGTCAAGGCGATGGACGTGCTTCGTCACGCGTCGGGCAATTTTTACGTGAATGACAAGCCGACCGGTGCGGTTGTGTCACAGCAGCCGTTCGGCGGGACGCGGGCGTCGGGGACCAACGACAAGGC
This sequence comes from uncultured Pirellulales bacterium, assembly GCA_964585535.1. Taxonomy (GTDB): domain Bacteria; phylum Planctomycetota; class Phycisphaerae; order Sedimentisphaerales; family Anaerobacaceae; genus JAUVYV01. Next base: position 30,331 of record CAZPDW010000002.1, on the reverse strand, counting down.
GGGCAGCTGGCTTAATCTCGAACGGTGGGTCTCGCCGCGGGCGATTAAGGAGACTTTCCTGCCGGCGCGGGACTTTCGCTATCCGTATATGGGCGAGAAGTAGCAGTTTGGCTACGAGCATTTTCTTATAAGCTGTTTTATTTCTTTTCTCATTTCGGTGAGACGCTATTCGATTGAGGAGAGAATCCAGAATTTGAAGTGATTGACCTTTACCTGGCAGTGAATCAGGTAGATGATTTTGACCGAGAGCGTGATAGTTGCCAGTTCAATCATAAGCAGCCGGAGTTTTTCTCCGCTGATAAAAGAGACGGCGACCGAGGCCGCAAGTACGAGTATGAACAGGGCATTGACGAGTTTTGTGCTGAACTTCGGGACGCCGCCGATTTTGCCGAGTATGGCCCTGACGCGTTTTTTTTCCTGCTGGAAATTTTCCAGCTCGGTTTTGAGGTCTTCAATTTCGTTCTCGAGATTGGCACCGTTCTGACTCATAGCTACTCCTTTCGCCACAGACAACGGACTATTGTGAATTAACAACCTGTTGGCAGAGAGGATAGCGGCGGGCGGGGTATATTTCAAGGATTCGGCGGAGAGTTGACAGCGGTCAGGGCGGGGCGTATCATCTGGCTCGGACAAGGTTTTCGGTTTTTGGAGAGTTATATGATGGGCAAGGCGAAGAAGAGCTGGGAGAAACGGCTTGGCGGCGGGCCTGATAAGCTCACGGTAGATTACGTGGAGTCACTGAGCATTGACAGACGGCTTTATAAGTACGATATAGCCGGCTCGATTGCTCATTCGCAGATGCTCAAAGAGCAAAAGCTGATAACAAACAATGAGTTCGGGCAGATAAAAAAGGGTCTGCTTGAGATTGCCGATGAGATAGCAGGTGGCAGGTTCAAGTTTGACAAGAGAAACGAAGATATTCATATGGCGATAGAGGCGGCGCTGATAAAGAAGGTGGGCGAGGCGGGCAGGAAGCTGCATACGGGCAGGAGCAGGAACGACCAGGTGGCGACGGATATCCGGCTGTGGATGCGGGATGAGATTGAGATATTGCAGGGCAAAATTACGGGTCTTCAGAAGGTATTTGTGAAGTTTGCGGACAGGTATGCCGGGGCTGTGATGCCCGGCTATACACATTTGCAGCGTGCGCAGCCGGTCTCGATTGGGGCGTATCTGCTGAGTTTTGCCGAGCAGCTCGAGCGGGACTATGTTCGGTTGGGCAATTGCAGGGAGCTGATGGATGTATCACCTTTAGGCAGCGGGGCGGTGGCGGGTTCGACACTCGATATAGACAGAGACAGCACGGCGGCGGCGCTGGGATTTCGCGGCGTCAGCGGCAACAGTATCGATGCGGTGAGCGACAGGGACTTCTGTGCGGAGTTTATTTTCGACTGTGCGATGATTGTGGTTCATCTTTCGCGTTTTGCCGAGGACTGGATTTTGTACAGTTCCGCAGAGTTCGGATTTGTCCGGATTGATGATGCATACTGCACGGGTTCGAGTATGATGCCGCAGAAGCGCAACCCGGATGTTTTGGAGCTGATGCGCGGCAGGACGGGCAGGGTGTATGGTGCGCTGATTGGTATGCTGACGATACTGAAGGCCCAGCCGACGGGGTATAACCGGGATTTGCAGGAGGACAAGGTGCATATATTCAGTGCGAGTGAGACGGTGGAGCAGGCGCTGGATATGGCGCAGGCGGTCGCGGCACACAGCAAATTTGATACGAAACGAATAGCAGCCGGTCTGGACGAGGGATTTCTGGATGCGACGGCATTGGCGGAATATCTTGTCGGTAAGGGGGTAGCATTTCGGGAGGCGCACGGGATAGTAGGGACATTGGTTGCGGAGTGCGAGAAGCGCGGAAAGAAGCTGGGTGATATCGGGCTGGACGAGCTGAAGAAGTACTCGAGCAAAATCGGGAAGGACGTGTACGGGTACATAGGGGCTGAGAATGCAGCCGGCAGGTACATAACCGATGGAGCGGCGGGTCTTGGGCAGACGAAAAAGGCGGTCAAGTACTGGCGCAGGCGGTTGGCGGGGCGATGAGCGGCGGCGAAGATGAAATAACGAGGTGGTTTGCAGAGCAAAGCAAATCGGCAGGGGGCGATTTTCCCATTGGAATCGGCGATGATATGGCAGAGGTGCGCCTGTCGGGTGATGCGACGGTTCTTATTACTACTGATATGCTGCTGGACGGGGTACACTTTGACCTTGGCAAAGCGACTTTGAAACAGGTCGGGTACAAGGCGATGGCGGTGAGCTTGAGCGACTGTGCGGCGATGGCGACGGTGCCGGTCGGTGCGGTTGTTTCTGTTGCACTACCCAAGGGGTTTGGCGCCGAGCAATTAAAGCAGCTTCATTCGGGGATTGTCGAGGCGGAGGATAAGTACGGGTGTGCTTTGATAGGCGGGGACATTACAAGCTGGCGAGGGCAAGGGCGATTTGCGATTAGCGTTGCGATGCTGAGCAAGAGGGGAGCAAACGAACCGGTACGCCGCAACGGGGCTAAGGCGGGTGATGCGATTTGCGTGACGGGTTCATTAGGCGGGGCGCTATTTGGCAAGCACCTTGTGTTCGAGCCGAGGGTTGCCGAGGCGCTGAAGATTGCATCGATGGTGAAGGTCAATGCGATGATGGATATAAGCGACGGGCTGAGCAGCGATTTGAACCGGATATGCAGGGCGAGCGGTGTCGGCGCGGTTGTCGATGCAGAACTTATTCCTGTCTCGGAAGAGGCACAGAAGACCAATGACCCGCTTGGTTCGGCGCTGAACGACGGCGAGGATTTCGAACTGCTCTTTACCATCAGTGAGCAGCAGTGTGAAAAGTTACTGAAGTCATGGGACAGCGATGTACCCATAACGCGGATTGGCCGGTGCACGGACTCGGGTGGGATGAAGATAAGGCGGGCGGACGGCGAGATACGGGATTTGGTGGTTAAGGGGTATGACCACATAGGGTAAGCTGATATGGGTTTGCAAATAAGGACGAATAGTGCGGAAGAAACGATTGAGTTAGGCAGGCGGATAGGCAAGCAGCTCAGGGGCGGCGAGGTGATAGGATTGACCGGGCAGCTTGGCAGCGGCAAGACGTGCCTGGTCAAGGGGATAGCGGCGGGCGTGGGGGCTGAGGGAGACGGAGAAGGCGTGAACAGTCCGACGTTCGTGATAGTGAACGAGTATTT
>CAZPDW010000002.1:17704-27044 GCA_964585535.1 uncultured Pirellulales bacterium | reverse complement strand
TACTGCCATCCGGGTTCGGTGGTTGTGATAGAGTGGGCGGATAAGGTTGCGGCGGCGCTCGAGGGGATTGAGGTTATCGGTGTCGAACTTAGGCACCGAGGGCCGACTGTAAGGTCGATAGACATCAAGGACCTGCCTGAGTACATTCATATCTGAGGATTTTTTCAGTTCCGGTGTTTTTCGCAGACGTCCCTTTTCGGCGGGGGAACGGCATTGGCTGAAAAAAGAGTACTAAAAGTCCGATATTATACGTCTGTGAATTTGGCGTTTTTCCCGCTATGGCTTATACTTTAATTAAATGCAAACTCAAATTATCCGAGGCAGGAGTTACGCGAGATATGAATTGTGAGGCGGCCCAAATACAGAGACGAGGAAGGTTAAGCGGCGTGGTTTGGGGCCGATAAGTTTGCAGTGCCTGCAGAGAGCCGGGTTTAGAGCAGTGGGGGAAAAAAGATGAGGGCAAAAGTTGGTTTTACATTGCTGGAGGTTACGCTGTTGGTGGCCATTGTCAGCACATCGGGTGGGATAGTGGCGCCCGGTCTCTCGGCTTCAACGATGCGGTCAAAGCAGTGTAGTTTCAAGTCGGATATGCAGACGATTCGCTGTCAGTTGGAATTATACAAGATACAGCATTCGGGGAAGTTTCCGCCGACGGTCAGCTTCGAGGATTTTGCGACGGCGCTGGCGACGAAGGGCGGGGACGGAACGGGGCCTTATCTTAGAGAGGTGCCGGCGAATCCGTTCAGCGGTGACAGGAAGGTCAGATTTGAGGACGGCGAGAGTACGGCCGGCAGCGGTAAGGCCGGCTGGGTATTTAATACGACAACGGGTGCGTTCCAGGCGGACGATTCGGTCAAGCACGCGGCGTTATGAGTTGGTGACGTCCGGCGTATTGCAGTGATATGATACGCAGCGGCGGAGCCGTGATGCGGTTATTTGAGAGTTGAGGGACGAGTTGAAGAACCGACCTTGCAGAGGCGAAAGCCGGGCGATGGCCGGTTTTTTTATTTGCGCTACGCCCAAAAAACCGGCTAAACGGCTGGAATCGGTGGTAAAGCAACGACCTTAAGAAGACGAAAAAAGAACAGGTGGAAAAATATACCTGAGCCACAGGAAAGGACGAAGGTTATGTCGGCAAAGAAGGTTCTGGTTGTAGATGACGAGGTGCACATAGTTTACGTAGTGGCGATAAAGCTTCGGAATAACGGCTACGATGCGATAACGGCGGGTGACGGAGCGGAGGGTTACGAGCTTGCCTGTTCGGAAAAGCCGGACATTATCATTGCCGATTTTCAGATGCCCGTGATGAGCGGTCTGGAGCTGATAGAGAAGCTCAGGGCCAATGAGGGGACACGGGACATACCGGTCGTACTTTTAACGGCGCGGAATTTTGCGATTGAGGACGAGCGTCAGCAGCAGCTTCAGATTTCGCAGTGTATTGCCAAGCCGTTCAGCCCGAAGGAGCTGTTGAGGACCATAGAAGATATTCTCTATCAGCGTGAATTGATAAGGGGCAGTTAAGGCAATAACGGATTTGAGCCAGTCAGCCGGAGCCGGGTATGCCAGAAACGAATATAGAAAGTTTAAGCACGTCAGATTTGCGCCAGCTCAGACGGTTCGGGGACAGGGTAATCCGGCTGGGCGCGAGCATTGCCGTATGTGACGGAGGCGGACGAATCATTTTAGTTTGCGAGGGGCGGGATTCGTCCGTTGACAAGGATGCCGTATCGGAGTTCGGCCGCCGGCTGTTGAGGTCATCTCGTGAGGGGCAGGGCAAGTCGGGCGCCGGTGGCGGTGTGTTTGTGGAGGGGCGGTTTGTCGGCAGCGTTTTGCAGTTTGGACGGGCAGGCGCTCAGGGGTCGGCGGAGAGCGTTGCGGTTATTGTCGAACCGGGCGAGGCAAAAGACGACGGCGGGTACAGCCCGGCCGTATTCGGCGAGATGTCAGGTCTTTTTGCCGAGAAACTCCGGGAACAGCGCAAGTCGGCGGAACAGATAGATATGATAAGCAGCGAGCTGGCGCAGACATACGAGGAGCTTGTTCTTCTTTATAAAATCAGCACGAATATGGAGCTTGTCGAGCCGGATGCGAATTTTCTTCAGACGGCCTGTGACAGCTTGACGGATATTGTGAGCGTCGAGGGTATTGCGGTTCTTCAGGAGAAGGTAATCGAGGACGAGAAACGTTTTGTACTCGTGGCGGGTTCGGGGCTGATAGATATTGGCAGGGAGATGACGGTAGCGCTTTATAACCGGCTTGTGGAGATGATGAGTATGGGCAGAGAGGCGCTGCTCGACAGCGAGGTGGACAGCCCGTTCAAGTACGATTGGCCGAGCCAGATACGGAACATCATTGCGGTTCCTTTGTGCGGCAAGGACAAGAGCCGAGCGGATGCGGCGGGAGGACGAAGGCGAGAGGACGGCTCAAAGGCCGGCAGCGGCACAGGCGCGGTCAAGCTGATAGGTATGATGGTTGCGATAAACCGCCTTGACAAGCAGGATTTTGACAGCACGGACGTGAAGCTGTTCAACTCTGTGGCGAGCGAGTGCGCGGTATTTGTCGAGAACAATCGTCTTTTCAGTGAGTTGAAGGAATTGTTCATAGGTTCATTGAAGGCGTTGACGCGAAGTATAGACGCGAAGGACCGATATACCCGGGGTCATTCGGAGCGGGTAGCGTTCATATCGAAGTGGCTTGCGGAGCGTCTGGCAGAAAAAGAGGGATTTGACGAAGAGCAGATACAGCGAATCTACTTAGCCGGCCTTCTTCACGACATAGGCAAAGTGGGTATAGACGAGTCGGTGTTGTGCAAGAAGGGCAAGCTGAGCGAACAGGAGCGCAGCCGGTTAAGGATGCACCCATCGATTGGCGCCAATATTCTGAGCGGCATCAAGCAGATGCGTGAGGTTATCCCCGGGGTGTTATACCACCACGAGCGGGTGGACGGGACGGGATATCCAAACGGTCTCAGGGGCGAGCAGATACCTCTTATGGGCAGGATTGTTGGACTGGCGGACTGCTTTGACGCGATGACGTCGGGTCGTGTTTACCGGGAGGCGATGAGCATTGAGGATGCGCTTGGAGAAATAGAGGGGCGTCTTGGCAGCCAGTTTGACGAGAATGTGGGCAGAGTGTTCATCGAGAGTGACGTTCACCATCTCTGGGATATTATGCAGGACGGGCTTGTCAAGGCGTATGGGGCGGAGGATTTTTCGGATTACGGTACGGCGGCGGTCGGGGCGTTAATCGCGTAGGCGGCGGTCTTAGTGCGGCGGAGGGTGATATTGTGAGCATTTGGGCCGTTTGTGCATTATAGGACCTGGGGCATTTCGATTTGCATCATTTTTTCCCTGAAAAAAGACTTGCAAGTTTGGTAAGGAGGGTTTAGACTGACATGTTCGTAATTTGTTTGGCTGATAGTTAAGCCGGCTGACAGGGCGGCGAACGAAGTAAATATATGGAAAGGGTTTTTTTTAAGCGATGCTGACCAAGACGGAAAAAAAGAAGATTATCGGCAACTTCGAGACGCACGGAGGCGATACGGGTTCGCCGGAGGTACAGATAGCATTATTGACCGAACGGATTAACAGTTTGACCGAGCATCTCAAAAATCATCGCAAAGACCACGCGTCGCGTCGCGGTTTGCTGAAAATGGTCGGGACGCGTGCGGCACTGTTGAAGTATGTGAACAAGAAAGACGTGAGACGTTATCGAGAAATCATATCGCAGTTAGGGCTGCGAAAATAACCACAGGCGGCAGGAGCAAGATTAGAGTTGTCGCACGATTCGAGAAATCCAGCCATTAGAGAGGTAATTTATGTTTGATGTTTGCAGAGTGGAGCGCGAAATCGGCGGCAGAACACTGTCACTGGAAACGGGTAAGATAGCGAAGCAGGCCGACGGGGCGGTGTTAGTACAATATGGAGAAACGGTAGTTTTGGTATCGGCGGTTACGGCGCCGCCGCGGTCCGAGACGATCGATTTTTTTCCTCTGAGTGTTGACTATCGTGAGAAGCAAAGCGCGGCGGGTAAATTTCCGGGCGGCTTTATCAAGAGGGAGGGCAGGCCGAGCACGAAGGAGATACTGACGGCGAGGATGATAGACCGTCCGATACGACCTTCGTTTCCGGAAGGTTACGTTCAGGAGGTGCAGATAGTTGCGAACGTTTTAAGCGCGGACAAGGAAAACGACCCGGACGTTCTGGCGATGATAGGTGCAAGTGCGGCGCTTACGATAAGCAAGATACCGTTTTCAGGGCCGACTGGGTCGTGTCGATTAGGCAGGGTGGACGGCGAGTTCGTGATAAATCCGACGCACGAGCAACTGGAAGAGAGTGATATAAACGCACTGGTTGAAGGTCGAAAAGAAGCCGTAAACATGATTGAGGTCGGTGCGAAGGAGGTTTCGGAGCAGGTGATTGCCGATGCCGTAGCGAAGGCACACGAGACAGTCAGAGAGATATGCGATTTAATAGAAGAGCTTCGGGCGAAGGTCGGCGTGGTGGAGAAGGAAACACCTCTTGTGGCCAATGACGAGGAGCTTGGTTCGAGGATTGAGTCGGAGATTGGGGGCAAACTATACGAGGCCAAGCAGATATCGGCGAAACAGGAGCGTAACGAGGCCGTGAAGGCGTTGTTCGAGGAGGTCTATGGTCGGTATTGCGAGGAGGGCGCTTCAGGGACAGAGAGTTCTGAGGTTTATGACAAAGCGATGGTGAAGCGGATACTCGGCAAGATAGAGGAGCAGGTGGTTCGCAGACTTCTGCTGGAAGGCAAACGGCTGGACGGTCGAGGTTATGAGGATGTTCGTCAGATTGGGTGCGAAGTGGGATTTTTGCCGAGGGCACACGGTTCGGCGTTGTTCACGCGTGGGGAGACCCAGGCGCTGGTGAGTGTTACTCTGGGCACGGTCAGAGATGCTCAGAAAATAGACGGTCTGCTGGATGAGTACAGCCAGAGTTTTACACTTCACTACAATTTTCCGCCCTTTTCGGTGGGCGAGGTCAGACCGATGCGTGGGCCCGGCCGTCGGGAAATCGGTCACGGGGCACTTGCGGAAAAGGCGCTGGAACAGGTAAGGCCGCCCGAGGCTGAGTTTGCCTATACGGTGAGGGTGGTGAGCGATATTACGGAATCGAACGGTTCAAGCTCGATGGCGTCGGTCTGCGGCGGCTCTCTTGCGCTGATGGACGCCGGCGTTCCGATAAGGCGGGCGATAGCGGGGATATCGATTGGAATGGTTAGCGACGAGAAAGGCAAGTATGAGCTGCTGACGGATATTATGGGCGACGAAGACCACTTCGGCGATATGGATTTCAAGGTTGCCGGGACAACCGAGGGTATCACGGCGATACAGCTTGACGTCAAGACGGAAGGTCTGTCGCAGAATGTTATTGTCGAGGCGCTGGAGCGGGCCAGGGAGGCGCGATTGAAGATTCTGGATGTTATGTCCCGTGTGATAGACAAACCGCGGGCTGAGCTTAGTGTTTATGCACCGAAGCTGCTGACCGTGGAGATTGACCCGGAGCTCATCGGCAAGCTGATTGGCCCTGGTGGCAAGATGATTAAGAGTATTCAGGAGGAGACCGATACCACGATTGAGGTTGAGGAGGACGGGACGGTATATATAAGCTGTGTAGGCGGTGAGGGCCATCTTGCGGCGAAAGCGATTATCGAGTCGATGACGCAGCCGCCGGAGGAAGGCCGGATATATCCCCGGTCGAGAGTGGTTTCGGTGAAAGACTTCGGGGTTTTCGTAGAGTTCATTCCCGGCGTGGAGGGACTTTGCCACATCAGCGAGCTAAGCGACGGTTTTGTCAAGAAGGTGGAGGATGTGTGCAAGATGGGCGATATGATACCGGTGAAGCTGCTGAGTATCGACGACCAGGGCAGATTCCGGCTTTCTCGCAAGGCCGCCCTCGCCGAGCTTGCGGAGCAGGAGGCGGCAGAGAAGAAATAAAATATCAGGCGGGCAGGCGTTTTGGTTTGCGGTTTTTTTGCAGGGGGGACGGGATTAACGGCGAGGGAGAGCAGACGTGCATTTGTTTTTTGCTGATTGAGGAGCATGGTTGCCTTTTGCGGCGTGGTTTTTCGATATTGATTATGAATGAGGTTTTTGCGGTGGTGCGGGGTGCGAGCTTATGAGCGGCGCGGCAAAACAATCCGGCCCGGCGGATGAGGCAGCCGGCAAAAGCGAGGTGGAAGAATTAGGCCGGCTGCTGGGTGAGCTTGCGCATGAGATAAAGAACCCGCTTTCGACGATGAAGGTCAATTTGAAACTCGTGGACGAGGAGCTGGGTGACTCAGGGATTTTGGATTCAGACAAGGGTGTGCCTGGCGAGAAGCAGCAGAGGTTGGCGAGGGCACGGAGAAAGATAGCCGTGATTTTGAAGGAGGCGGACCGTCTGGAGCAGATATTGGGGAGTTTTCTGCGTTATGCCGGCCGGATGGAGCTGCAGTTGGCCTCTGCGGATGTGAACGAAATTGTAAGTGAGATGATTGACTTTTACTCTCCCCAGGCCCGCAGTCATTCATTAACGGTTCGGCAGTATCTTTATAAGGAGCCGCTGGTTTGCAAGGCCGATGCTCATATGCTAAAACAAGCGCTTTTGAATTTACTGATAAACGCTCAGCAGGCGATGAGCCCCGGCGGAGAGCTGATGATAAGGACAGGCCGGGACGGCGACCGGGCGCAGATTCAGATTTGCGACACAGGCAGCGGCATTGCCGAGGACGAGATGGGGCATATTTTTGAGGCGTACTATTCTTCGCGAGCCGGCGGGACGGGGCTGGGTCTGCCGACGGCGAAGCGGATAATCGAGGCGCATAAGGGACAGGTAAGCGTTGCCAGTGCAGAGGGTAAAGGGAGCTGTTTTACGATAAGATTGCCCCTCTCGGCGGGGGCGGGCTGAACGAGGCGTTGGTACGATGGACAAGGACACGGTGATTCTGGTTGTTGACGACGAGCGTGAGCACGCGGACGGCATCGCCGAGGCGATGGAGAAGCTGTGCGGCAGGGCCATAGCCGTTTACAACGGCGCCGATGCGCTTGAGATAGTGCGAAACGAAAAGGTAGATGTGATAGTGACCGATTTGAAGTTGGGCGGCGACATCGACGGGCTGGCGATACTGGGGGAGGTCAAGAAACAACAGGTACAAACGGAAGTTATTCTGATTACCGCTTACGCCACGATTGATACGTGTAAAGAGGCGATAAGATGCGGGGCTTACGATTATCTTGTCAAGCCGATTGACATAGACCGGCTTCGAGCGGTTGTGGAGCAGGCCTGCCGGAGGTCTTCGAGAGGTGACAGGCAAAAGCGAAGGAGGCCCGGTGAAAAGGGGCAGTTCGTCTTTGAGGGTATCAGGGGCACAAGCGTCGCAATAGAGGGGATATTCGAGGTGCTGCGGCGTGTGGCTGCGACGAACATATCGGTGTTGATTGAGGGCGAATCGGGTACGGGAAAGGAGCTTTTGGCGAGGGCGATTCACGTGAACTCGGATAGATGGAACAGGTTGTTCAGGCCTGTAAACTGTGCGGGCTTGACCGAGACGCTGCTGGAGAGCGAGCTGTTCGGCCATTCCAGGGGGGCTTTTACCGGAGCGACAAGCGACAGGAAAGGGCTGTTCGAGATAGCGGATAAGGGGACATTATTTCTGGATGAGATAGGGGATATGCCGCTGAATATGCAGGCGAAACTGCTTCGGGTAATCGAGGACGGCGTTATTATTCCGGTGGGCTCGCACAAACCGGTGGTGGTGGACGTGCGAATCATCAGTGCGACCAATCACGATTTGGGACGGCTTGTCGAGGAGAAGAAGTTCAGGCAGGATTTGTACTTCAGAATCAAGGGTGTCAGTGTTTCAGTGCCGCCGCTGCGTGAGAGGGCCGAGGATATAGCACTTCTGGCGGAATACTTCGTCAAGGAGGCGGCTGAGGAGACGGGTTCGTCGGTTGTGGGCATCACGGATGCGGCAATGACTATCCTGGTCGGTTACGACTGGCCCGGCAACATAAGGCAGCTTCGCAACTGTATCAGAACAATGGTCGTTATGAGCGAAAAAGACATGCTCGATGTTCGGGACATTCCGCCGGAAATCCATCAGGTTCGCCGGTTGCCGGGCGGCGAACGGGCCGGTGAGATGGGAGGTCTTTCTCTCAATGAGCTGGAAAAGCAGGCCATTATTGACACGCTTACAAAGACGGGCAACAACCGCGAGAAGGCGGCGAAGATACTTGGCATCGGCGAACGCACGCTCTACCGCAAGATAAAGGAATATAACATTTAGCTTTACCTGCGTCTGGGCAGGTGCGGGGGGGGCCTTTCCTGCCGGGCTATATCCACGGTTTGTCTGAAAATCTGCTTATTTTTCGGAGTTTTCACTTGATATTTTTGCACGAAAAGCGCAGGTTATAGATAATGGAGTACATGTGAGGTATTGGCAGTTTCTGTGGGTATTTGACCGCGAATAATTCAGTTTGATTGTGCTGTTTTTGAGCCAATGTTGAGAAAGATGGTTGTTGTTATTTCGGAAGGGTCTTGTTTAGAAAGGAGAAAGAACCATGAAGAGGCGATATTGGCTTGGAGTTTTTGCTGCTCTATTACTGACCGGTGCGGGCGTTGTGCGCGGCGGTAGATTTGTTGTGCCGTTAGCCGTATCGGGTGGTTATACAGCCGGGCAATGGACCGATGTCGACATTGACCTTGGCGTACCTTTGCTGGCGGTGCAGGGAGGTCGATTTGCATGCTCGGGCTCTGTAACGGCTGGGGTTGATTACGGTGGCGAGCCGTTCTCGTGGAGTTTCGATGCATATTTGGACGCCGACCCAGGATACATGATAGCGAATGGGCCTGATGTGGGAGCAGCTACGTGGCCACTTCCACAGCCGTTTGCTGCTGAGCCCGAGTTCAGTCCACTTTTGGGAGGGACGTGGGATTTTCTGCTTGACGGACATGCAACGGGACAGGTGGGCATGTCGGCGGTTTTCTTCATACCTGAGTTTCCGCCCCAGCAGACGCCATTTGGGGTACTGGATGGTGCATCGCTGATAATAGAGGCCTCGCCTGCTGTCCTGGCCAGCTATGAGCCTTCTGAGTTGAGACTTGCGGTCAGCACTGATGCCAACAAAGACCCAGGGCTGTTCATCTGGCCTGTAGCCGGTGGAGTCAACGATGTGCCGGCAGCCACTGAAGGCGGCTATGTACTGAAGATGGAGTGGACGGGTGAGAGCGACCGCAAAGTAGAGGTAAGGCACGATTGGAGTGATTTCACCTTTGATTTGGCCGGTAAGGAATATCTGCTCGCTGATGTTTATGTGGGTACGGAATCAGCCCTACCT
>CAZPDW010000002.1:0-17694 GCA_964585535.1 uncultured Pirellulales bacterium | reverse complement strand
CCTAAGATTGTGGGCTTGTGGGATGATGTGTTTGGCTGGGTTCCGGGCCTTTATGTGCCGTGCACGATTGACGAGTGGTACACGGTTGCGTTTTATGTGGGTCATCTGGAACAAACGGGTCTAGACCACATTTCTGCGTTTCTTTTTGAAGGATTGGCGGGAGATGCTGGGACGATATACATTGACAACCTCAGGTTTGGTAGTTCGGATGACGTTCCGAAGCGGCACATAATGTTTGGAGGGTACAGTTGGTGGCTAAAAGACAGCGGGTATGGCAGACTGGGGCCAGGGTGGAACTACTTTTCGGACAGCGACGAGAATGTGTGGTCAGACGCAAACGGGCTGCTTCATCTCAAGATTGCCAAGAGAGACTGCAGGTGGTATTGCAGTGAGGTTGTTTGTGATGATTCGCTGGGGTATGGAACGTACGTTTTCACTATTGAGGGTCAGGTGGATATATTAGACCCCAACGTTGTTCTGGGGCTGTTCACGTGGGACACGAATGCGCCGGAGTATAACTACCGAGAGGTAGATTTTGAGTTTTCGAGATGGTGGGACGCGAATGAGCCAAACAATGCTCAGTATGTAGTGCAGCCGTGGGATACGCCGGGGAACAGATATCGGTTTGCGATAGACTGTTCGCAGAACGATACGACTACTCATGAGTTTACGTGGCTGCCCGACAGAATAGAGTTCAGGAGCTACTACGGAAATTATCCGCTGCAAGACTTCAATGATGTGATTGATTCGTGGTCTTACACCGGTGGCGATGTTCCGCCGGCAGGAGACGAGAACGTGCGTATGAATTTCTGGCTGCTGCCGCCCGAGGGGTCGGGCTCTGGAACACCGGGAGGTCCTCCGACAGACGGCCAAGAGGCGGAGATTGTCATTAAGAACTTTAAGTATCTGCCGATGGAGGGTGATTTGGATAATGATAACGACGTGGACATGAACGATTTTGCATTACTTGCCGAGAAATGGATGGTGGGGATTGAATAAGTAAGGTCTGGGCGTGATTTTGAATAAGTGTGGTGCAGGTATCGAGCTTGCAGCCCTTAATTTTATTTGGCGGTCTGAATAAAGACGTTGTTTGTGAACCAGAAGCGTCCGGGTGAGCGGTCGAAGTAGAGCAGCTGCTCGTAAATGCCCGATACGTATATTCGGTCGGGCCGGCCAAGTGCGACGAGTAGCTCGGCCTTTGCCATATTGAGCGGATAAACTCCCTTTTTGATATCGTTCAGCCGGCTCTGTTTCATCAACGGTGACATTGGTTTTTTGGGGGGAGGGTTCTGTTGGTTGTTTTGTATCGCCGGCGGTCTGTTCCGGGGCGTTTGTTTATTGACGCTGCTGACAACGGCAGGCGGATGGACGGCTCCTGCGGTGAGGGAGATATTATCTGTTTTGAGCCGTGAATTTTCAAGGGTGAGCCGGGCGTTTTGGTTTTCGAGAAGGTCTCGCCGGCGGGTAAGGCCGGCGGCCTGGATGCCGGATGCCTTCACCTGTTCGGCAAGGGCATAGTTGTCCATTCTGAGGCGGGCCTGTTCTATTCTCATTGTGCTTGTGTCAATGGACAGCCAGACGATGACGGCCAGGGCGGGGACAAACAGCAGTGTGGAGAGCAGAAAAGCCAACTGCCATTTTCTGCGAGAAAGCTCGGCTCTTTGAGCGGCCGATTCGGCGGTTGCGAGCAGTTTCTGCAGGAGCAGCTCTCGCGTAGCGGGCTGAACGTCGCTCAGGCGGGTTCGAGGCACTTCGCCGGTTATGTCCGGGACTTTGGCCTGTGAGGTTTTTGCTTTGCGGGCGGCGATAGCAACGGTTTCATCCCCGGGCCGGCCTTCAGTGGCTGGCTGGTGAGCCGATTCGATAGCCGTATATTCGGCTGTATCCGCCTGTGTAGCATCTGTTTTGTCTTCAGTGGTCGTTGCCATTGCGTATCCTTTCGTTTTGCCCTGCATAGAATGTCTTCGGCCTTTGAGAACGGATTTCTTTAGCTTGTGGGTGTCAGGGCCGGTTTTTTCGGCTGACAATGCGGATTTGTGCAGTTTCAACTATTGCTTCTTGCCGAGCATAAGCTTGGGCTTTCTCTTCTGAAGCCATCCGGGAAGCTGCTCGTGGGTTACGTTTTTCCACAGACCTTTTCGTTGACTTCGTGCGACGGCTTCGAGCTGTTTGTACCTGTTGTACAAGCTGTGCCTGAACCGAAGGTCGGCGTATGCAAGGCCCTCGGTGAGCAGCAGCTCATTGAGGAATTTTCCGTAGGGCAGCCGGACGTAGGCGAGCAGGCGTCCGTAGTATCCCCTTGTGCGCTTGTACTTATCAAGATAAATCGTTACCTTTTTATCTATGCAGGTTTTGGTCGTGAACTCGGACGCCTCTTTACCGAAGTACATCGGGGCGACTTTCGGACTTTTCGTTTCGGGCGTATCGACGCCCCAAAGGCGGATTCGCGTGTGATTGTACTTGCCGTCGGGGACATCGATATCGATAGTGTCACCATCTACGACATTTACGATTGCAAAGGTCTTTCCGTCGTATTTTTCAAAGTCGCGTTGGCTCTGCTGCTGGGGACCTGCGGGCGTGCTCTGCCGTTGGGGACTGATTTTAGTGCGGTCGAGCCATACCAGAACCGCCGCGAGAGATACACAGGCGACGATGATGGTTGTTCGTCTGCGTCTGCTCATTGCATAACGACTCATAATCGGCGGTATGTAGTTTTAGACTTTCTGCGGCGGGTTTTTAGCCGCTTCTTTTTTCGGCGGGCTTATCCAGATCGAAGGCATCGCATACGGCCTCGAGTGCGATTTTGCCCTGGTTCTTGTCAACGACGCAGCTTATTCGGATTTCACTGGTGGTTATCGAGTCGATGTTGACCCGGGCCTTTGCGAGGGCGCCGAACATCTTGTCGGCAACGCCATAGTGGTTTCTCATACCCATACCGACCACCGAAATCTCCGTAATGTCATCCCTGACGAAGATATTTTCGCAGCCGAGCTGGTCTTTTATTTGCTCGGCGGCTTCGGTTGCGGCAGTGAGGTCGGCCGAGTTGACGGTGAAGGACAGGTTGGCCTTTTCGCTGCTGACCTCGGTCTGCATAATATCATTGACGATGACCTTAGCGATTGCGAGCTGCTGGAACAGTTTTGCGGCGTTTCCCGGTTTGTTTGCGATGGCAACAAGAGTTACTTTGGCCATATCTTTCTGGATAGTTGCTCCCGATACGACTACGGCTTCCATTTGTGGTACTCCATGAGTAATAATGGTACCTTCGGTTTGAACACTACTGCTTCTCACGTGTATTTTGACGCTGTATTTTTTCCCGAATTCAATTGCGCGGGTGTGCATAACGCCTGCGCCGAGACTTGCCAGTTCGAGCATTTCATCGTAGCTTATCTGCTTAATCTTAGCGGCTTTGTCGTATATTCGCGGGTCGGTGGTATAGATACCATCGACGTCGCTGTAGATTTCGCATTCTTCGGCGTCGAGGGCGGCTGCGAGTGCGACCGCCGTGGTATCCGAGCCGCCCCTGCCGAGCGTTGTTATGTTCTCATTCTCGTCGATACCCTGGAAGCCGGCTACGACGACGGTTTTCCCCTGGTCGAGCTGTCTGCGTATTCGCTCGGCGTCGATGCTTTTAATTCGGGCCTTTGTATGGGCGCTGTCTGTGAGCATCCGGATTTGGGCGCCGGTGAAGCTGATGGCGTCGCAGCCGGCTGCATTAAGGGCCATTGCGAACAGCGATACCGACTGCTGTTCGCCGGTGCTGAGCAACTGGTCCATCTCCCGTTTTGGCGGATTTGGGTTCAGTTCGAGGGCGTCGGCGACGAGCCGGTCGGTCTGCTTGCCGCGGGCCGAGGCGACGACGACAACTTGGTAGCCGTTTTTGACCTTATCGATTGCGCGTTCGGCGGCCCGGCGGATTTTCCCGGCGTCCGCTATGGAAGTGCCGCCAAATTTCTGTACGATTATAGCCATAGTTACCCTACCAGAGATTAAGCAGTTCTTCGCTTCGGGATTTTCAGTATTTGTTCCTTTAGCTATTCAAAAAGTATTCCATAAGCTCGGAGCCGTTGTCAATTCTAAAGCCGGATTTTGCGGCGTTTGCCTCTGAGAAGCCGATGTGTAGAATGCCTTTTACGTTGGCCCCGGCCATGGCGAATGGCACGGGTTCGGGGTTGTGGGCACGAGAGCCGACTGGTGTGGGATGGTCCGGCAGAACGAGTATTCGCCATTTTTCGAACTTTTGCAGGGCTTCATAAACGGGTCCGACTATGTGTTTGTCAATCATTTCGATTGCCTTTTTCTTTGCCTCGGCGTTGCCGTTGTGGCCGGCTTCGTCGGGCGCCTCGATGTGGACGAAGACGAGGTCGTAATTTTTAAGTGCTTTGATGGCGGCCCGGCCTTTTCCTTCGTAGTTTGTATCGACGAACCCGGTCGCGCCCGGCACGTTGATAAGAGAAAAACCGATGAGCTTTGCCAGCCCTCTGACCAGGTCAACAGCGGTGATGGCGGCACCCTTTATTCCGAAGCGTTTCGCAAAGCTTTCCATTTTTGCTTTTCTGCCCTGCCCCCAGAGCCAGATTGAGCTGACCTGATTTTCGCCGAGGTCGGTTCTTACCTTGTTGATGTCGTGGTTGGCGAACAGGTGCTGTGAACGCGCCATAAGGTCGATGAGCAGCTCTGCGCCTTTTCCGCGGGGCAGTATTTTTTCGACGCTTTTGCCGATATGGTCGTGCGGAGGATAGGTATGAACATCGAAGTCAAGGCCCTTGAATACGAGCAGGTGCCGGTAGCTCACGCCGGGATAGAAGCGTATTTTCTCGCTGCCTAAATGCTCGTTGAGGTCGCTAACTAATTGTGCCGCCTCTTCGGTGGAGATGTGCCCTGCGCTGTGGTCGGCCATTTTGCCGTCTGCGATGGTAACAAGGTTGCATCTGAAGACCCAGTCGTTCGGCGAGAGCTGGACGTTTCTGGCGACGGCCTCGATGGGAGCTCTTCCGGTATAGTAGCGCTTAGGGTCGTAGCCGAGCAGGGTCATCTGGGCGACGTCACTTCCCGGCTGCATACCGTCGGGGATGGTTTTGATGAGTCCCTGCCGGCCCTCGGTGCTGATTCGGTCCATATTGGGTGTATCGGCCGCTTCAATGGCGGTTTTGTTGTCGAATTCGCCCAGTGGTTCGTCGGCTGCACCGTCAGGTATTATGATTACGTACTTTGTCACGTGTCCTTGTCCTCCGCGATATCAACGATTCTTATACATGCCGGTTTGGCGCAGACGGTGTCGAGCCGTTCGAGGTCTCTCAGTGCGGCGGTTACCTTGCCCTGCCTGGTGGGGTGGGTGGTGATGACGACCGGAACAGTATTGTCGGGTCCTCTGCCTTCGTGCTGGAGCACGCCTGATATGCTGATTGCGTTATCGGCGAGTATCTTTCCAATCTGGGCAAAGACGCCCGGCTGGTCTTTAACCATCAGCCGGGTGTAGAACCTGCTCACCAGATTGTCGATTTTGTCTATGAGCGGCGCAACCTTGCTTCGCGGTTTCAGCCGTAACTGCCTGAAGCTGGTGGAGGAGTTTCCGATGGCCACATCGATGATATCGGCGACGACGGCGCTCGCGGTGGGCATCATACCGGCGCCTCGGCCATAGTACGTAACCTGGCCTACCGCGCTGCCGAAAATGCTTACCGCATTGAATGAGCCGTTGACGCCGGCCAAGTGATTGTCTTTTGAGATGAACGACGGATGCACCCGCAGCGAAATTCGATTATCGGCGTCTTTTTTTGCGATAGCCAGCAGTTTGAGCACATAGCCCATCTCCGCACCGAACCGGATGTCATCGGTCGATATTTCTTCAATGCCCTCGACGAAAACGTCTTCGAGCAGGATTTCACAGCCGAAGGCGATAGAGGCGAGGATGGTGAGCTTGTGGGCGCTGTCGTCGCCGCCGACGTCGAGTGCGGGGTCGGCCTCGGCAAAACCCTTCTCCTGGGCCTGTGAAAGCGCCTCGGCGAAGTCCTCGTTTTTGTCGGTCATATTCGAGAGGATGTAATTGCAGGTGCCGTTGACGATGCCGTATATAGCGGTGATATTATTGGCGACCAGACCGGTGCGTATTGCCGAGACGATAGGAATTCCGCCTGCGCAGCTCGCCTCGAAGGCGATGCAGCGATTGTTGCGGTGGGCGGTCTCGTAGAGTTCGCTGCCGTGCTCGGCTAACAGCGCCTTGTTGGCGGTAACGACGTCTTTGCCCGCCTCGAGCAGTTTTAGTTGAATGTCTTTAGCGACAGTGGTTCCGCCGACAAGCTCGACGCCGATTTGGATGTTGTCATCGTTGAGAATCCTGTTTAGGTCATTTGTGAGCAGGCCGTCAGGCAGCTTGACCGGCCGGGGCGATTGGGTATCGGTATCGACGACGCACGCTAATTCAAGGCGTAGAGAAGTCTTGGTGGCTATTGTCTCGGCCTGTTCGAGCAGAATCTTTGCAACGCCGCTGCCGATGGTTCCGAAGCCGACGAGTCCCACTTTCACGGTTTTTTCAGTCATTTTTTCGTATCTCGTATTTCGTATTTCGTATATCGTATTTCGTGTACTTTGAACGGACGGGTTACGATAGCAATTTGTAACTGGCCGGTCAATAAGCAATTCCAGGGGATGGGCCGGCTGCCTTTGCCGCCGGCGGTGATGCTGAGTCAGGCAAAACCGACGCTCGCAATTATGCATATTATCGCCAATGCGTAATGCGCCTTTGCAATCGCCGCCCTGGCCCTGTGGTATGCCGCGATAGAGCCAATCGCCCAGCTAAAGCCCTGTCACCGGTGCGGAGGCGGGGGTCCAGGAACGCCTTGAACAGGTATGGATTCGGTGCTCCCTTGGGGGTAAATTTCGCGGGAATGACATCTTCGCTTTGCTTGTGCAGCAACGTTCCATCCGTTAATTGGGTCCAGGTCGCGGCTGTACCGCTTGTCCGGCTCAGCGTGGTGCTCGTGCTCACGTCAGTTTCCCCATCGGCGGCCGAAGGACTACTCGCCTGTTATGGTGTCACACTGACATTGTCGAATGTAGCCGTAGAGAGCGACCCTGCCTGGTGGCTGGTAACAGCCATACCCACATAAACATTGCTGGTCATCGGGATGTTCACCGTGGTAATCACCGTCCACGATGAGCCAGTCGATGATACGTACCCGGTGAAGCTGTTGCCTGAGCGAACGACTTTGAGCCAGTATGGCGGAGGAACGTTGCCCCATACCGTTTGTGTGGCGCCGCCGCCCGTGGTGTCGCGATGCAGCAGGGTCCAACTGTTGACCGAGCGTGAAACGTTCGTCGTGTAGTTGCCGTAGGCAAAAGTGGAATTGGGGTCCAGGGAATCGCGGAACATAATACCCGCCTTGGCCCAGTCGGCAACAACGTCTGTCAAGCTGACTACCCGGGCGATTATCGTGCAGTTGTCACTGGCGGGCTGATACACGAACTGGCCCGCGTCGCTTGTACCCGCAATGTCGTCGCCGGAACCGCTGACGGTAAAGACGCCGCTGCTGTATGAAGCGGAGCCGGCCGCACCGGGGCTGTCGATGTCATAGCTTATCCATGGGCTTGGCAATGGGCCGGGCGCCGAAGCGGTGGTGAAGCTCCAGACGATACCCGTCGTCGTGCCCACTTCATTTTTCTCATCTATGCGCCAATAGTAGGTTGTGTCGTAGTCCAGCGTTCCCGGCTCGAAGGTGGTGCCGGGTTGATTGTCCTGGAATTCGCCGGCATCGGGTGTCGAATCCGTGCCAAAATAGACATCGTGTGAAGTAGCGTTTGTGCCTGCCGTCCAGCTAAGGTCAGCGTTTATGCCAACGCCGGTACCGGTCGGAGATGGATTACTCGCCTGTCCCGGCGGAACCGGCGGAACACTCGTACCGGTAAGACGAACGCTTGCGAAGATGTTAGGCCACTGCCACGAATCATCCGTCTGGGCCCACCATGCCTTTTTAGCTTCTCTGTTGCCGCCGTCGTCATCGTCGCAGGTGTGGACGTCGAGGCCTATATAGTTGCCGCCTATAGGCGTTACTCCCATCGCCGACCACGGCAGGGCCGCCTCGAAGCGATACCCCGTCGCCGTATCAACAATTACAAAGTCCATACCCGTCGTATTGGTCGCCGAATAAACGCCTAAGTGTATCACGCCCGGATCGTTCCAGCGGAAGACCAGTTCGTAGTCATTGGTCCCATCGTATGAAGCACCCTGGCTGTGGTCGGCATCGATATAAAGCTCGACGACATCGTCTTCCCATGGTGTGCTGGAAGGTGAGTCGTTGTACTGAACGTCATCGGTTATCTCGACGAGCAGATATAGGTTATTGTAATCCCAAATCGCCCGCCAGACGCCCGAAAGGTCGTTGTCGTCGGATACGCTGCCGAGCAGGATGTTATCCATTGTATAGACCCGTGCGCTGTTCCAGGCGCTTTCGATGTTACCATCGATGGTGATGGCTGCGTCGGTGGCGGCGATTGTTGGCTCAGTCGGAATCTGTGAGCCGCCCCAGCCGCCGCCGGCTACCCGCATCGCCAGCGAATAAACCTTGTTCTGGCAGGTGATGTAGAGCGTCTTGTTGGAGGCACCGCCGAAGGTGATATTCGAGCAGGCCTGCGGCACCTCGACCATCGCAAGCTCCTCGCCCGCCGGCGAGACAATCCACACGCCGCCCAGACCGGAAAAATAAAGGTTGCCCCGGATGTCAATCGTCATACCGTCCGGGTCGTTACTTCCCGGCGGAGAAGCCGGCTTGAAGAACACCGAGCCGGTCCCCAAAGTCCCGTCCGGATTGATGGGATAAACCCACCAGCGTTTCTTGTTGATGTCGCTGCTGCTGCTTTCAGAGACGTAAAGTTTTGTCCCGTTGTTCGATGCAATGACACCGTTCGGCTGGTACAGCCCCGTCGCAACCCTTGTCACCGTCCCGTTGGTTTTAAGCAGGTAAATACCCTGCTCCGTCGGCCCGGTTGCCCAGTCGGGGCAGGTAAAGTATATGTTGCCGTTCTGCAACTGGCACAGGTCGTTCGGTTTCTTATCGACGCCGTCGGCGGGGCCGGCCAGAACCTGAGAATCCTCGGGCCCGCTTGCGCCTATCCGGTGGCTGCGTATCTGCTGCGTATCCTCATCGGCCGTCAGCAGCCGGCCGTCAAGCGCCAGAAACGTCCCGTTCGTCCCCGGTGCGCCGTTCATCCATACCGTCGCGCTGCCCGGTGAATCGAGCCGCATAATCTGGCTGTCCGTCCTGTTGGTAAAATACAGCTTGCCGCTGTTCGCATCCCAGGTAGGCCCTTCGAAAAACTTGCTCGCCGAATATACCTCCTGCAGCTCGGCGCCCGGCTCGATAAGAGCATCAGAGGCCCCTTCGAGCCAGTTTATGCAAAAGACCATCGCATCCAGCCCGTCAATAACGTTGTCCTGCTCGGCTGATATGTCGCAGGCCGGGTTCCAGTTGCCCTCGCCCGGCTCACTGCCCCACGCCGCCGCCAGTATCGCAAAGTCGGCGAGGTCCACGTCCCCGTCACCGTCAAAATCGCCAAGCTGCGACAGTGTCCTCGGCCCGGTCAATAACTCGATGCCGTCGCCGGTGCCCAGGTTGCGGGTGTATTGCTTGTCCGCCGAGTTGTTCCAGTGCTCGTGAACTCCCAGACTTGCCAGTCTAACACCGTCGCCGTTCGGGTCGTAAAATGTCCCCGAACACGGGTCATTTGCGAGTGCATCTTCATGCAGATAATCGTCCGCACCGTCTGTGTCAGCGCCGGCTGGCTCCCCGCCTCCGCCGTTCTTGGGCCATTCGGCGTGCACAAAATCAAACCCAACCGAATCAACCGCAACCCCATCCTGCGACAGGAAGATACTTGAGGGCCAATCGCCGTTAAACGGAGACAAATTCCATTTGACGGGCACGGCGTTCCACCATTCACCCGCAAAAAGACCGTCGAGCAGGTAAAGCAGCGTCTTGCCTCCAAGCTGCGGATGGCCCGCCAAATCGACTATCGCGCGGTAGTAACCCATCCCCGGTGATTCATCCGGAAGAATCCTCGATAGGTGCATGTTGTACCAATCCGAGGGAGTAGGCACCTCATGCGCATCCGGATTTCTTATCAGAGACCCGTAATTGTTCTTGCCGCAAAGCGTTATACCGGAATGACTGTGGGTCTTGAGAATTGCAAAGTTGATTACATAATTGGCCTGAGAAAATGACGTCGGTATGTGGTCCGTTTCAATAACGCCCGTCCAGTGCGCCAAGTTCGGGTCGCTGAAGTAGAATGGTGCGTTCATATCCCACGTCGATATCGTTCGCCCGCAGCCCGCATAACCGTCCCTCGTCAGATAAATCACATTCGGAAAAGCTGCGCTGACCATATTATACCAGTAGTTGGGCATTATTCTGCCCGGGTCGCCTATCGTAATGTCACTCTCGCTAACGCCCGCGACGTTGACAAGCTGGCCCAAAAGCGCTATAGCCAGTTGAGGCGAATTGTCTATCCAGTTGTAACCATCCTGCCACCACGGGTCGCTCGGCTTATCCATCACACACGGGTCGGCGTTGTAGCACGTCGTAAAATTCACTTTGATTGCGATTTTCTCGCCCGGCATATAGCCGACCGCGCCATTGCCGTGTTCTCTGTTGAAGTATTTGAAAATCACCTCCCACGCCCGCGAATCCGATGCGGCCCCCGCCAGCGTGCGCACCGCCTTCGACATCATATCCGTCACCGCCGGCTGGTCCGTATGCCCCGGCTCGAACCAGTGCTCACTGCCGAACGGCACGTAATCCCAGTCGGTGGCGTTGGCATCGTGAATCCAGGCGACTCTGCCGGGATGAATACCTTTCGCTGTGCCAATCGGTGCATTGGCCGCCTGCGGCACACGAGGATTGCAATCTCCAGGTACCCATGCCGATGCGTTTAGCTCCAATGTTGTGCTTATCGCAGCCCATATAAGGCCAATGCTCACTATAATACACAGGACTCCCACGACATAGCGCGCCCGCACGAAGCACGCCTTCGCCCTGCGATACGCCACAGCAGAGCCAACCAGCCCCGTCAGCCAGATGATAAAGCCGCTCGCCAACGGGAATGCCACCCGCTGACAGGGATACGTCGCCCGCGACGGCTTCGGTATTACCCTGATTAAAAACCACACCAGGGCGCCTAATCCCGTGAGCGGCAAAAGCCATCTGACGGCTCTGTACCTGCGTTTTGGTTCAATTACCTTGCCCGTTTTCGGACAGACCTTTTGCGCACCGGCTTTTCCCGCAGACTTCATCACCATACCTCCACCATTATAACCCATAATCAACTTATTGCCGACTTTCGGTTTCGGGTTAAAAATCGAAAATCTATGTACCAGGCACGTCCTCTTACGCCGGACATACCGTCTTCCCGCTACCAATGTACCGAAAATCGCTTTCCAAGTCAATACTTAACCGCCTGCGATTGCCCGTTTTTTGCAGGTTTTTGCTGATATACCATTCCCTCGGGATGGCGGTGGGGGCTTTCCCGACCATAGCCGGCCGGTAAGGGCCCTATCTATCGGCGTGCGTACGCGCTGCGTATCGCCTCTATCGCCGCGATACGGTCGCTTTTCGAGAATATGGCATTGCCGGCCACGAGCGTGTCGGCCCCGTAGGATACCATAATTGGTGCCGTCCGCAGGTCAATCCCGCCGTCAACTTCGACCCTTACGTCGGGCCCGACAATCTGTCTTATGCGGGGGATTTTCTCCGCGGCCTCGGCAATAAACTGCTGGCCCCCGAAGCCCGGATGGACCGTCATCACCAATACCATATCACAAAGCGGGGCCGCCTTCTCTATCCGCTCGACCGGCGTCTCGGGATTGATGCAGACCCCGGCGGTCACTCCCATATTATGTAGAATGTCGATGAATTCTTCCGGTTTATCCTCGACCTCGATATGAAAGGTTATGTGATTTGCACCCGCCCTGACAAATGCTTCGGCATATTTGCGCGGGTCGGTTATCATCAGGTGGCTGTCGAAAAACAGCTTGCTGTGTCTTCGCAGCCCGGCAATAACAACCGGCCCTATCGTGATGTTCGGCACAAAATGGCCGTCCATCACGTCAAGGTGGACCATCTTCACGCCCGCCCGCTCTATGAGCGCAATCTCCTCCGCCAGATGTGCAAAGTCCGCGCTCAGTATCGACGGGTTGACCTCAACAACCCCCGCTTCGGGCAGTTTCATTTCTCACCAAGCAAATTATTCAAGACATTCCATATTCTTATATCCTCCGCCTCATCACACAGTGTCCGTGCCCAGGTCTTGAGATACTCCGTATCGAGCTTGCCCTTATGACGCAATGCGATACCCTTTGCATCAAGCAGGTCTCTTTCCCTGCCCGAGATAATCTTCAACAGAATCATGTCTTCGGGAGTGGGAAAGAAGGCCTTTACCCCATGGAGCTTGATGCTCTTTCGTCTCACCCAGGCCTGCGTCTCCAAATCGGTTGACGCGAGCAAAAAGTCAACATGGAACTGGTCATAGTATATCCGAAACGTACCGGTCCGCTCGACTGAATCAAGACACTTATCCTTTTGGACCTTAAAACCCGCCTTTCTCGCTGCGGCCAGGAAATCAGCCATATCTCTATTGCTGATTATAATGTCCACATCTACGTCACCCGTAACTCTCGGCTCGCCAAGCGTTCCGGCGGCGATGCCTCCAATCACTATATACTTGTATTTGCGCTCATTGAGAAAACTGACAACCTTCTTATAAACATCATCGAGCAAAACAGTCATGGTTCTCGCCTGCTCCGCAGGGACATTCTCAGGCAAATGGGCTTATCTTCGGGAAAATTATTTCGCCACTCGAGCACAAACTTCGACGAAAGCATCGCCTCTTCAAGACGTATCGCCTTCTTCCAGGACAGGTTTCTCAGACGGCGTTGCCTTTCCCGCTCCATCGCCTCGAACCTTTTGCCGTCCAGCAAACCCTTATTGCCTTTAAGTCGCTTCATCTTGTCCGATAGCGAAACGTAAACAAATAAACGCAGTGCTATGTGTGAATCTTATTTCTCGTCGAGTATCTCGAGGCAGACGAACTTTTTGCCCTCGAGGAATTTTAAGCTGGCCCCGCCGCCGGTGGAAATGTGGCTCACCTTGTCTCCAAGCCCCATATTCTTTAGCGCAGCGGCGCTGTCGCCGCCTCCTATCACGCTGCGGGCTCCTCTCTCCGTCGCTTCAGCTACCGCCTGGGCAACCGCTTTTGTCCCTTTGTCGAAAGGCGGCATCTCGAATACGCCCATAGGCCCGTTCCAGACGATTGTTTTTGCCCCTTCGAGCTTGTCTGCAAAAAGCTTGCAGGTTTCAGGCCCGATGTCCATTCCCTGCCATGGCGATTCTATATCGCCGGTCACGACCTTATTCTCGGTGCCCGGCTTAAACTCCTTCGCCACAACCGTATCGACCGGCAGCAGTATCTCGCAGCCGTGGTCGGCCGCCTGCTTGCCAAGCTCGACCGCATTATCCAGAAAGCCGTCCTCGCACAAACTGTTACCAACATCCCGACCGTCGGCCTTGAAGAAGGTATAGGCCATCGCCCCGCCGATGAGTATCCGGTCAACCTTGTCAATCAGGTTCTCAATCACGCCGATTTTGTCCGAGACCTTCGCTCCGCCTAAAATCGCCACGAACGGCTTGGCGGGATTTGTAACCGTATCGCCTAAGAACTTGAGCTCCTTTTCGATAAGAAAACCTATCACCTTCGGTTTTCCCTGCATCATCATCGGCACGGTGTACATCGAGGCGTTGTCCCTGTGGGCCGTGCCGAAGGCATCGTCAACATAGACGTCCGCCAGCCCGGCCAGTTCGGCGGCGAAGTTATCCTTCGCCTCGCGAAGCTGGGTATCTCCCTTCGCCGCCTTGTCCTTTATCGTCTCGGCTTTGTGGAAACGCAGGTTTTCGAGCAGCATCACGTCGCCGGCGTTCAGCGACTCGGCCCTGGCCCTGACCTCGTCGCCGATGCAGTCATCCGCAAAGATGACCTGCCTGCCCAGAAGCTGTGACAGCCGCTTCGCCACGGGCGCCAGCGACAGCTTGTCGTTGCGCTGTCCGCTGGGCCGGCCCAGGTGGCTCATCAATATCAGCGCGCCACCTGCATCCAGTATGTGTTTGATTGTCGGCAGGGCCTTGACGATTCGGTCGTCGCTCGTGATATTACTGCCCTCGTCCAGCGGCACATTAAAATCGCACCGCATCAGCACCTTCTTGTCCCTGACGTCAATGTCCGCAACCGTTTTCTTTGCCATTGCACTTTCCTGATTTTTTACATCTTCGCAAGCCGTTCCATAATATCGACCGTGCGGTTCGAGTAACCCCACTCGTTGTCGTACCAGCTCACCACCTTAACGGTTTTGCCGATGACTATTGTGCACAGCGAATCGAAGATACTCGATGCGGGGTCCTTGATGACGTCACTGCTCACTATCGGCTCGTCGCAGTAAACCAAAATCCCCTTCATCGGCCCTTCGGCGGCGGCCTTCATAGCGGCATTTACACTCTCGACGGTAGCATCCTTGCTCACATTTACCACCAAATCGACAATGCTGCCCACCGGCGTCGGAACACGAATCGCAAAACCGTCTAATTTGCCGTCAATTGCCGGTATCACCTTGCCGATGGCCTTGGCGGCTCCGGTAGTCGTCGGAATTATGTTACAGGCCGCTGCCCGCGCCCTGCGAAGGTCCTTATGAATCATATCCGCCAGGTTCTGGTCGTTTGTGTAAGAGTGAATCGTCGTCATAAGTCCCTGCTCAATCCCGAAAGAGTCGTTGAGCACCTTCGAAATCGGAGCGAGGCAGTTGGTTGTGCAGCTTGCGTTCGATACGCACTGCACGTCCGGCGTCAATTTTTCATCGTTGACGCCGAGCACGATAGTCGCGTCGATGTCGTCTTTCGCAGGCACCGTCAGCAGGACCTTTTCCGCACCGGCCTTGAGATGGTCGCCATAGCCGCCCTTCGGCGAGTCCTTTGTGCGGAAAATCCCGGTTGACTCGACCACAATCTTCACGCCCATCTCCTTCCAGGGCAGTTCCGCCGGATTTCTGACGCTGAGCACCTTCACGCTCTCGCCATTTATCACTAACTCGCCGTCGCCCGCCTTGACCGTACCTTCCCATCTGCCCATTACCGTATCGTACTTGAACAGATGCGCCAGACTTTTCGCGTCGGCCAGGTCATTTATTGCTACAAGCTCCAGTTCGCCCTTTCGCGAGGCGATTATCCTCGCCACAGCCCTGCCGATTCGTCCAAAACCGTTGATTGCAACCTTTGTTGCCATTGCTAAATCTCCTTTTTTAATACTGATGAAATTGCAGGTTTAACCTATTTACACCGTTTTTACGACAAGAGAGCCGTTACTCTATTTGCATCTCATATCCTTGTCAAGGTTTTATTGTCTGCAATTTTATCCATCTGAACGGCCGTTTTCTCGGGGAACCTGCCTGATTTGCTCCGGCCTGCGGGTTAGAATTACTCGGATAGGTTCTTAGTCTGCGAACGCGCATCTTGCCTCGTGCCGCCGAATGGTCGTGGTCGAACATGTTCGCCGGTGCATCCCAAAACAAATCGGCTTCTTTCTCGGTGGCAACGGCCATTCGTGTTATGGTCAGCTTTCGTGGACAAATAGGATTGATGCTTCGGCCAAAATTAATCTGTACCGCCCCGCGCACCTGCCCGCAACTTTACTCTTTAAGTGACATTACTGCGCCGAACGTGCGGACATCTAAAAAGTTTTGGCACATCCAGGCCCGGGCCTTTTCAATATCGTCCGGCTTTTTCTTTTTGTCGTCAATTTCCAGCGCTTAGTAGGTTTTTTTCTGCTGAAGTTGCGAAAGTTTACTGTCCTGTTTTTGAAGTTACGTATAATCGAAAAGCGTGGCGGAAAAGTAACTTATCGTAACGCCTAATTCCTTGAAGAAAAAAGACTTGTGCTCTAAATTCGCTTGGACTAATATGTAATAAAGAGAGCGGGTTCGAATCCCGCCCCGGCCGTTTCTTATGGTCTGACATCAGCCGGTATGGTTGTTTCGAGCAAGTTAGCAGGGAGAATGTCTCAGGTGCGGGTGGGCTTAGGACAATTTAATGCAGTGGTCGGCGACCTGGCGGGTAATGCCGAGGGGATGCGGAGAATCTACGAGCGGGCGATTGAATCGGGTGTGGAGCTGCTGGTTTTCCCGGAATTGGCGATGTGCGGTTATCCGCCGGAGGACTTGCTTTTGAAAAGGGACTTTCTCCAGGAGAATCGCACAATGGTCGAGAAGCTCGCTGCCGACTGCGGCTCGCCCCTTGGGGGCAAGTCTCTTAGGGGCGGGACGATGGTGGTTGTTGGATTTGCGGGCAGTGGCCAGGGGGGCAGCTACAACAGTGCGGCGGTATTGCAGGACGGCAGTGTTAAGGCGGTTTACAGGAAGAACCTGCTGCCGAATTACGGGGTTTTTGACGAACGAAGATACTTTGAGCCGGGCACCGAGCCGTTGGTGGTTCGTTTGAACGGGATGAATATCGCGGTAACGATTTGTATGGATATCTGGGACATCAAATGGCTGGTCGGTTTTCTCAGCCGGGCCGGCAAAATCGACGTTATCGTGAATATCTCGGCATCGCCTTTCCGGTTAGGCAAGATTGAAAAAAGGCGGGAAATAATCGGCGATTGCGCCAGGAGGTTCGGCGCAGCGGTTTGCTACTGCAACCTTGTAGGCGGGCAGGATGAGCTGGTATTTGACGGCAGGAGCATGTTTGCAGACAGACAGGGCAGGATAGCGGCTATGGCCAAAGCGTTCGAGGAGGATTTGCTGATTGCCGATGTCGCCGCCGGCACCGGCGGCATTGAGCCGGCAGCAGGGCGGCAGACGGCGCCGAAGAATGTGGATGCGCTCGACGAGGTTTATAATGCGCTCGTGTTAGGGACGAGAGATTACGTCAGGAAGAACGGTTTTTCAAAGGTCTTAGTGGGTCTGAGCGGCGGCATAGACTCGGCGGTGGTCGCCGTCATAGCCGCTGCTGCCTTGGGCGCCGAAAACGTTACGGGGGTTACGATGCCCTCGAAATTCAACAGTCCCGAGACGGTATCGGATGCCGAGAGATTGGCGAAAAACTTAGGGATAAACTTTCGGACCGTTCCCATAGGCCCCGTCCTCGAGCGGTTTAACGATTCGCTGAAGGCGGTCGGCGGCTGGGACAGCAAGGGCATCGCCTACGAGAACCTTCAGGCCAGGATACGCGGGACAATCCTGATGTCGCTGAGCAACCAGTTCAATTCGCTTGTGCTTACAACCGGCAACAAAAGCGAGACGGCGGTGGGCTATGCGACGCTTTACGGCGACACGGCGGGCGGCTTTGCGGTGCTCAAAGACGCATTCAAAACAATGGTCTATAAGCTTGCCGGGCACATAAACAAGATAAACAGCCGAGAGATTATCCCCGCGGCGGTTATAAGCAGACCGCCCAGCGCCGAGCTTAGGGAAGACCAGAAGGATACGGATTCGCTGCCGGACTACGATTTGTTAGATGAAATCCTCAAAGGGTACGTCGAGCAGGACAAATCGGCCAAACAGCTGATAAAAGAGGGTTTGCCGAGAGAGGTGGTTCGCAGGGTCATTCGCCTGGTTGACCGGAATGAGTACAAGAGGAGGCAGTCGCCGCCGGGGGTCAAGATTAC
>CAZPDW010000001.1:0-39074 GCA_964585535.1 uncultured Pirellulales bacterium | reverse complement strand
CTCTCAAAACGGACTGTCCATACGCTTTCTGATAATTGGCAGTTCCAAATGGACGTATTTAATATCGGTGAAAAAGAACAATGGTTCTCAGACGATTTTAAGCGAAGCGATTGGACAAAAGTCAAAGTCCCAGGCGCCTGGGACTGTTACGAAACAGCCCTGTGGGGCTACGAGGGTATCGGCTGGTATTGCACAGCCATCTCACCTGAGCTTGTGAAGTCCGGCATGTTCCAGAGGCTTGTCTTCTGGCGGGTGAACTACTACACAAAAGTATGGTTGAATGGCCGGTTTATCGGTGAGAATGTCGGCGGCTACCTGCCTTTCGAATTTGACGTTACCGAACATCTAAAACCCGGCATACCGAATCATCTGGTACTGCGTGTCGACAACAAACCGAGAATCGAATGGCTGCCTGCCGCTTCGAATATAGAGTGGGTACAATACGGCGGAATACTCCAGCCCGTGCATCTGGTCGGCACAGCGAGCGTGTATATTTCGGACCTCACAATAATCGCGGTTCCACACAACAACGCTGCCCAGGTAACCTGCAAGGTCGAAGTCACAAATCGCACCGCTGATACAGTTGAGACAGTTCTGGCCGTTGAAGTTGCACACGTTGAGTGCACGGCAGGCAAAAAAGTAAATTGCAGGCCAAATGCCGTCACAGCCGCTGAACTTGACCTCTCAATGCCAAAAGCGAAACTCTGGTCGCCGGATACGCCGGTTCTCTACACGCTCACCGCTTCACTCGCTCGTGACCAACGGACAATCGATGTCTTGTCGGACCGTTTCGGTGTAAGGACTATCGAAGCAAAGGGCAAAAGGCTGTTCCTCAACAGTAGGGAGCTAAAGGTCAAAGGGGTAAACCGATATGACATCTACGGCAGGCTCGGCCCTAATCCGCCAAGAGAACTCGTGACCGAAGACCTGAGAATGATAAAGAAAACGGGGGTCAATCTTATCAGGGGACATTATCCGAATTCCCCCGAGACGCTCTCACTCTTTGACGAGATGGGCTTTTTGATGATGGAGGAGTTGCCGCTGAACTGGTGGGGACAGGACTGGTGGGGCAAAGGCGCACGCCAGAACCTCGACATTCTCGAACCAGCCGCCACTGCACTCGAGAAAATGATTCGCAGGGACAAAAACCACCCCTGCATCATCATCTGGAGCATGGCCAACGAATGTGCCACCGACAATGATATCGGTATCACGGTGATGCGCCGGCTTATTAAGAAAACGAAAGAGCTCGATAAGACCCGACCGGTGACTTTCGTTGCCAGCGGCGATGCAAGAGGACATCTGGCTTTCGAACAGGCCGACATAGTGTGCTTCAACATATACTACGGCCTGTTTACCGAGCCCGTTGCCTATCACTACTCTCAGCTTGATTCCAATGTGCGGGAGCCCTCCGAAAAACACATCAGACGCCAGCGGCGACATTTCAGCAAGCCCATCATCATCACCGAATTCGGAACACGCGGCATAAAGGGTATTCATGGTGACGTGCACTATTCCGAAGACTTCCAGGCACGCTACATCGAAAAGGTCGCCGAAGCCATCAACAACGTCCCCGACATCTCCGGGGGTGTCCTCTGGTGCTGGGCCGATTACTATCACCGCCGTGAGTTCATCGATTATGCCGTCTTTGGCCCTTACGGCGTTGTCACCGCCGACCACAAACCCAAGAAATCCCTCGAAGCACTCGCTCGCATCTATGGCGGCTCGATAGGACCAAAGTCAAAAAAGTAATACGCCGAGATAGCTTTATCGCTACCAGAACCTGACATATATCGCGACCATTACGGCCACCCAGATTCCGCACCACAGCCAGAGGTTCTTGTACCACGGATAGCCGTCGGCCAGCTCGGCCTCGGGCAGTTTCATCATTGCCGGGCGCCAGACGAGCCCCTCAATCTGCTCGGCTTTAGCCGGCTTAGTGAATGCGCTGAGGACAGCGATGAAGACCATAGAGAACGCAAAGATAACGCCGGCTAAATTAAAATCGTTCACCTGCCAGCCGAAATGCTTCTTGCCGGCCAGCAGGATGTACGGCAATACGAACAGCGGAAAGACCAGCAGCAGACCCCAGAGAGCGGCGGTTCGTGTGGTGCGTTTGGACAGTATCGCAAGGATAAAAACCGCCGCCACCGGAGCGGCGATGAAAAACCAGCAGCGCTGGAAAAAACTGAATATGTCGGGGAATTTTGCGACCATCGGCGCCCACAGCGCTCCCACTAAAAGTATGCTGCCGCTGGCCCATCGGCCTATGGTGATGAGCTTTTTGTCGGGCGTTTTCCTGAACAATCTCGTGTACAAATCCATCGTGAAAATGGCCGACGAGGAATGCATCAGCGCCTCGACCGTGCTCATAACCGCTCCGCACATACCGGCCAGCACCAGTCCTTTCAGCCCCGTACTGACAAGCTGCTTGACCACAAACGGATAGGCGGTGTCGGCCTTTTCCAGGTGAGGATTGAGCGCATAAGCCACTAAGCCGGGAAACTCCACCGAAAGACCGGTCAAAATCATCAGAAAACCCAGCAGTATTATCCCCATTATGCCGTCCCGGCGCGACCTCGCACCGAGACAGCTCTGGATTATGGTCTGGTTTGTGCAGAAGTACCATATATTTGTCGAAACGACTAAAACTATAATGGCCGTCCAGGGAAGCTCCGGGTGATTGTATGGCAGTATGAGGTGGTTTCTCGCCTCATCCGGCGCCCACAGAATGGCGTTTAGCCCGCCCGGCACCTTTACTATGGCTAAAAAGAACAAAAGAATCCCCGACGCTAACAGCAGAATCGCCTGGAACAACTGCGCCCACGCCACCGAAATCATCCCGCCGTAAATCGTAAACGCCCCGCTAACTATCGCCATCAGCCAGATTCCCTTACCTATCGAAATTGCGGGAAATATCTGGTTCAAAAGCAGCCCGCCGGTGTAAAGTACCCCGGGAAGGATTATGAGCACCGCCGCGAGTATGCTGATGGCCGCATAAACGTTGCGGGGCCCGGCCCCGAACCTCTTCTCGAGGTAGCCGGGCATCGTAACTATCTTCTTGTTTAGATATACAGGCAGAAATATCCAGATTAATATGAGCATCGCAGGCCAGTTGCACCATTCCCAGTTGAATACCGCAATACCCCACTTGTACGTAAAGCCCGCCGAGCCGATAAACTGCTCGGTGCTTATCGAAGAGGCCACCATCGCAAAGCCGATGATGTACCACGGCAGCCGGCTCGATGTTACAAAGTAATCGCGGGCCGATTCCTTCTTCTTCCTGCCTACGAAAAAACCGATAAATACAACTACGACAAAGTAGCTGATAAATACAAAGATATCGAGTGTTCCGATTCCTTCCATATACCAGTCCTCACACCACACCGAAACATTTATTGTTTATTTCGCAAAACTTCTCGAAAATCCCGCCGTACACCCTGACATTTTCTTCAACCGGCTCAACGACCGATTCGGTCCGCACCATACTTTTAACGGCCTGCTCGATGGTATCGAACGTCCCCATTGCCGCGGCCTGCAAAATGGCGACACCGAGCGCAGCGGCCTCGCCACACCTCATCGTCGTTACAGGTTTTCCCAAGACGTCCGCCTTTATCCGGTTCCACAGCCGGCTCTTCGAGCCGCCCCCTAACGAACGGATTTCACTGCACTCAAGGCCCAGCCGGCCCATCTCGACAACGTATTGTTTCAGCACAAAGGCAACCGATTCCATTACCGCCCTGGCAAAATCGCCGCGATTGTGGTGCAGCTCAAGCCCGTAGAATACCCCCCTTGCATCGGCGCTGATATTGCCCGTCCCGGGACCTGCCAGGTACGGCAGGAAAATCAGCCCCCGGCTGCCCGGCGGGATTTCAGCCGCCAGTGCGGTCATTGCGTCGTAGACATCGGCTCCGTCTTTTGCCGCCCGGCCTTTTTCTGCGCCGAACAAGGTGTCACGCAGCCACTTAAACGCCATCCCGCCCGTTGGACACCAGCCGATGATAAGGTATTTGTCGACAATGGCGTGGTATTGGACCGCCATAGTTCGTTTCGCCTCTTTGGCCGCAAACGCGCCGGTTGTACCGCATACGGCTAAGGCCGCCCCGGTGGTCTCGGTAACAATGCCGCTTTTGATGTTGCCCGCTCCAATCATCGCCGCCGTCTGGTCCATCGCCCCTGTAACAACCTTCATACCCTCGGCCAGCCCCGTCTCTTTGCAGACAGCCGGCTGAACCTCGCCGATTACCTCGCCCGACTCGCAAAGCTCAACAAGCCGCTCGGCCGCCACACCGACATAATCGAGTATCTCGGTCCACCACCTTTTGTTGATGATGTCTAACATAAACGACGACGTATAAAGCGAATACTCTCCCTTGAACAGCCCCGTCAGGCGGTACAGAATATAATCCTCGACAAGCACAAATTTGTGTACCCTGCGATAAGTTTCGGGCTCGTTTTTCTTCAGCCAGAGGATTTTTGTAACGGGCCAGGTGGCGGCGACATCCAATTGGCCGGTATTGTTCTCTGTTGTCAGGGCGGCTTTTATTTCCCCGGCCTCTTTCGTCGAGCGGTTGTCCATCCAGACAATCGCTTTTCGCAATGCCCCGCCATTCTCGTCGAGGCAGATGAGCGTTTCGCCCTGGCTGCATACGCCGACCGATTTGATTTGCCCCGCGGCGACCCCGCTTTTATCAAGCACCTCTTTGATGCCTTCGACGCAGCGGCGCCAGTAAATTTCCGGCTCTAACTCAACGATATTCTCAGCCGGTGTATAAAGCGTGTATTCCCTCACTGCAATGGCCGGTATCTCGCCGTCCGCGCCGACAAGCGCAGCTTTTACCGATGTAGTCCCGATGTCCAGCGATAGAAAAAAGTCCAATTCTGTTTCCCAGCCGGTTCTTTATTACCCTTCGTAAACTAATTCGACGCCGAGCAGTCTGCAAAGGTACTCAACTTCTTTCGCCCAGTCGCCATAGACCAACGAAAAGTGCTGTGCGGGCACGTGCTCAACGAAATGCCTCAACGTTCCGTCGAGTACAATCTCAACGCTCGGGTGCATTCCCGGCTCTTCAAATCCTATCTCGAGCCACTTTCTCGCCGGCACCGCCTTGGCCGTCACCAGATGAATCCTGGCCGCACCGCCGGTAAAGTAAGGCCTGAGCATTGTTACCCTGCCCGTCTTCATCTGCGAGCAGTTCATCAGCCCTTCCCACGGCTCGGTCTTGAACAGCTTGCTCAGTTTGGGCCCCTTTATCATTGAAGGCGGCACAAAACCGCACACGCCGAACAGAATCCGGTCGTCCCAGAGCTCATACGACTCAACAAACGTTGCAACCTCGCCGCTGACCGAATTCAAAATAACGTGACCCAACATACCCGGCACATCGTTCTCGCAGACGTAAAAGCAGTCGTCGCCCACGAGCGTGCCTATCATACAAGGCGCACAGGCCATATGCGACATCATACCCTCGACACACTTCAGCGATATGGCCGAGAGCTTCTTTTCCCTTATGATTTTGCGGACGGCTAACGTCAGCGAGGCGACCCTCTCGAGCGTCTCGTCTTTCGGGGACTGCCCTAAAAACTTCCAGTCTTTTTTCAATTGCGATATGACTTTGTTTGCCTGTGCTTTACCAACCGCTGCCGCGGCATTTTCCACCTCGAGCATATCGAAGAACTCGGTCTGGACGCCATATACGTTCCTGATAAGCGTGTTGTCGAAGTTTGTCGTGTACAGCCCCATATCGCCAAAGCCCATACTGCCGAGCCGTTTGCTCTTAAGGTTGTTGACCGCCTTTGCCGCCCTGGCAAACCGCAGTATCTCATCGACCTTTGTATTGGTATCCGGCGGCTCGTGCAAAAACTTGAATTCGATTCCCGCCGCCCTCATCGGTTCGAGTATCCCCGGCGCGCCGGCGCCGGCCGCTGGCGACAGCAGGTAGCCGGGCTTTTGTGTCCTGCCGCCCGTCGCGTAAAGCAAAACGGGCAACTGCTTGTTGGCTATCAAGAAGGGCATCGCGCCCCGCCCGTCCAGCCAGCTCGCCACTACGGCGATGAGCAAATCACAGCCCTTCGGCGAAAATGCCTCGATTGCGGCCTGGCCCTGCTCGTAGTTTTGAATCTTCGGTATCCGCCTGAATGTAAAGGCGTCGCTCTTCTGCAGGTCCCTGCGGACGCGGGCCGTTATCTTATCAACGAAATCCATCGAATATCCCTCGTATCCGAGTCCGACAATTCCCGCGACGATTTTCTTTCGGTCAGCCATTGTGCGTCTCCCTTAACGGTTCTTTTCGATTCCGGTTTTTTTGTGGAAAACATAGTTGCAGGGCATTATAAAGGATGTTAGATTATGTTCAAGTGTGTTTTTTAATAACATTTTTTTCAGGCCCCGACGTGTAAAAACACTCACAACGGGACAGTGACAATACTTTATGGAGGCACTAAGATGAAGCCGGCAATCATAGCTCTAATGCTGCTCGCAATCCTTACGACAGAAATATCGGCCCAGGTCACCGCTCAGCAAAAAGGCGTAATGTGCTCACACAAAGTCCGGCGTGACGCCGATGGAAAGATTCTGTCCTGGTACAAGCCCGATACCCCCGGTGCAGGATATGTCCACGTCTGCAAACTGGCTTCGGAGTTTATCAAGTCGGGTACGCCCGCGGACCCGAAGACCGGCAAGAAATTGTATCTGCTTTACTGCTGTTTTGATGGCCCGCATATCAAGAGTCAGGAGGCCTTCGATGCCGGCAAGACAGCAGGGGGCTGGATGCACAACCCTGCCTGCGTCTATGCCGGCCTGGTCCAGGGGCTGGTTCTGGATTGGCGTGTTTTTACCGGAGATGATTCGTATATCGATGTTGTGCGCGAAATGCTCGACCACCAAATCGACTTCGGCAGCACTGAACCCGACTGGAAATGGCCCAACGTCCCTTACGCCAGCTCCGACCCCGGCGAAGTCGTCTATGTTGGCGCCACTAAGTGGGAGCACGAGGCGATGCGAGGCGACGGCCTGCACGGCATCGAGCCGGACAAACTCGGCGAGCTGGGTATTGCCTATCTGAAGTTCTACGAAGTTACCGAAGAGAAAAAGTACCTCAAGGCCGCAATCAACTGCGCCGATGCTCTCGCAAAAAACGTCCGCGACGTTACCGGCGAGCCCTCGATTTTTTCTCCCGCCAATACCGAGAAATCACCCTGGCCTTTTCGCGTCAACGCCAGAACAGGCGTAGTCATCTCTCAATACTGCTCGAACGTCATTGAACCCATCGCACTGTTCGATGAGCTGGGCCGCATCAAAAAGCGAATAAACCTTAGCGAAGAAAAAGCCGGCGCGTATAAAAAGGCCCGAGACCTGGCCTGGAAATGGCTTTACAGCAAAAACGGCCCGATGAAAACCTTCATCTGGAACGCATACTTCGAGGATATCCCGAACGACCCCGAGACATCCAACAGAATCCAGATTACCCCGATGGAGACCGCCCGTTACCTCATCAAACACCCCGGGCTTGACCCCGATTTGGAAACCGATGTGCCGGCCCTGATTTACTGGGTAAAGTGTGTCTTCGGCGAAAAAGGCGCCGACGCAATCAACGAGCAGACCTGGTGCTACGCCCCGATGGGTAGCCATACCGCCCGTTACGCCTCAATCTGCGCACTGTGGTACGAAAGAACTCACGACGAATGGTTCAAACAGCAGGCATATCGCTTCTTCAATTTCGCCTCCTATATGACCTACGACAGCGGCGTAGTGGCAGTAGGCCCTTCGTGGCTCGGCTCGTGGTTCTCCGACGGCTACGGTGATTACATTCGTCACTTCGCCGAAGGCCTGGCCGCCGTCCCCGAATGGGCGCCCGCCGGCAAAGACCACCTTCTCAAATCAACATCAGTCGTTCAGAAAATCAAATACTCACCTGCTCGAATCGAGTACAAGACCTACGATGATGAATCAACTGAAGTGCTGCGGATAACCGCCAAACCAAAGAGCGTCAAAGTGAACGGCAAGCAGATAACCGAGCGCAAAAACCTCAACGCCGAGGGCTTCACCTTCCAGCCGCTCGACAAAGGCGGCGTCCTCAGAATCAGACACGATAATGCTGCTGAAATTGTCATTACCATGTGACAATTCATAAATGGAGCCGGTCATGAAAAGATATACTGCATGTGCTCTGACTGCCGCATTGTTCTTGCTTTCAACCGTTTCCGCCGCCGAGCGTGTTGAGCCGAGAAAGCGCCCTAACGGCCTGCTCGGCCATCCCGAACGGCTCGGCCATCACTATATTCAAACCGACCCAAACAACAATATCGTCCCCTGGCCCGGCGACAACCTCGGCCAATCCTACGACCTCGTTCTCCAGCTCATCTGGCACAAATGGGACACCATCGGCTACGTCCACGACGGCGTCAAATACTATATGCTCCACCGAATCCTCCCATACACCCTCGACAACCCCGTCTTCAAACATCATCACCATGACGACGGCATCGGCGGCGACCAGATTCAGATGCTTCTAAGCTCCTGGGCAAAATACTACGCCTATACCGGCGACCGCAAGGTGCCGGAAAATATGATTTATATGGCCGACTTTTATCTTTACCACGGGCTGAGCGGCCCGGATTGCAAATGGCCTAATCTGCCCTACCCCTGGAACTCGAGCCGGGAACCCGGCTTTCGCTATGACGGTGACCTCCGCGACGGACTCAATGTCACCCAATTGGACAAGGCCGGCGACCTCGGATACCAGCTCATAAACCTGTACAAAATCACCGACAATAAAAGATACCTCGACGCCGCCGTGAAAATCGCCGACACCCTCGCCAAAAATACCGCCGCCGGTGACATCGAAAAATCCCCCCTGCCTTACAAGGTCAACACCCAAACCGGCAGGGTCCTCTGGCCTTATACGAGCAACTGGACCTGGACGGCAATGATGTTCGACGAGCTGATAAAAATGTGCGTCGGCAATACCGAACAATACAAAATGGCCGAACGGCTGTTCATCGATTGGCTGAAAAAGGTTCCCATCTCCAAAAATAAGTTCGGCCCGTTCTTCGAGGATATCTCCATCTGGTCCAATACCGGTATCAACGCAGGCCGGCTCGCCTGGTATATCCTTAATCACAAAGAGCAGTGGGGCGACACCTGGCAGAAAGACGCCCGCCGCTGCCTCGACTGGATGTTCAACGAGCTTGGCAACCACCGCTGGGACAAATACGGCGTCACCGTCATCAACGAACAATCCGTATATCAATACGAAGGCAACAGCCACACCTCACGCTACGCCTCAATCGAATTGCTCTATGCCAAACTCACCGGTGACGACTCCCGCGTCGCCAACGCAGTTCGCCAGCTCAACTGGGCCACATACAGCGTCGATTACGAGGGCAGAAATGAGTATCCCGGCGACCCATACGACGATGAAATCTGGTTCACCGACGGCTACGGCGACTACGTCGAGCACTACCTCAATGCAATGGCGGTAATGCCCGAAAAACTCGCCCCGGACAATGCCAACCATCTTGTCCACACTACCTCCGTTATAAAAACAATCGAATACTCCCCCAGCGAAATCCGATACAGGACTTTTGATGATGCCTCCACCGAGGTCCTCCGCATCACCTCGAAGCCCAAAAACGTAATACTAAAGGGCAAAGAAATTGACGAAAGCAAATCGCCGGATACCGAGGGCTGGACCTGGAAGCCCTTGAAAAAAGGCGGCATCCTGCGCATCAGGCATACACACGGTAACGAGATTGTTGTTCGATTATAAAAAAAGCCGGTTACGGGAGAAGGAAAGTGAAAAAAATAACTTTTATACTGCTGTTAGTATCAATGATACTAATTGGTGCTGCAAACGCCTCTGCAAAGGCCGGCTCGATGGATGTGCTCGTCTTATTGAATACTAACAGCCCGCAAGTTTCAAAGGCAAAGGAAAAGCTCTTGCCCTATCTCGACCATTTTGGCGTGCCATATAGCGTGGTGGATTTGGGCCGGCAAAATCTTCCCGCATCCGTCGTTTATTATGCCCTGGTAATAGTCTCCCACAGCCGCTTAGCCGCCGGTGACAGCCGGCTGAAGGACAAACTCGATGAGCTGTTGACGGCAGGTGTAAAGGCAGGTACCGGCCTGGTCAGTTTTGACCCCGATGTTCCGGGCGCCTTTTTGAAGAATCAGTCGGGCCGACAGTCCCGCCCTGTGGATGTCGGCGAGTTAAAGTTCTCGCCGGCAGGCCATTTTATAACCGCCCTTCACAAACCGGTTGAGATACTCGAACTATTTGGCGTAATGCAGCTTGCTCGATTTTCCGCTGTCAATGCCGATGTCCTGGTGAGCGGCAGCAATTACCCGCTGCTCGTTGCTGCCTCAGCGGGAAAAGGCAGGGTAGCGCAGTTCACCAGCCAGGACTGGATGTACCGCTCGGTGCTTGGGCCTATGGGTGGGCTGGATGATTTGCTGTGGCGGTCAATCGTCTGGGCGGCAAGAAAACCATTCGCAATGCGGCTTCTGCCGCCGATAGTGACTATGCGTATCGATGATGTTGTCGGCTCGGGCGGACGCTGGAACCAGACTCCGTTTTTCTGGATTAAAACCGCCAACAAATATGGTTTCAAGCCGTGGCTCGCCCTGTTCATTTACAACCTGAATCCTCAGGCGGTCGAAGAGCTGCGGGGATATATCCTGGACGGACAGGCAGCCTGGTCGCCCCACGCCTTCGGAAGACCGCCCAGACCGGAATCCGACGCCGCCAACTTCGAGGCCGACTACAAGTATCAAATGGTCCCGAACCATTTCATACCCGACTACTACTATCCCAAAGCGCTGCCGTACCGCTCGAAGTTCTACGACGAGTTCATCTTCTACAATCATAACGACAAAGAGTCCTGGCCCGATGAGGTCGCATCGGAAAATCTGAAGGCCATTGACAAATGGTGCGCCGACAATCAGCCGCTGCCGATGTCGAAGTATCTCATTGCGCACTGGGGCGAAATGGGCAGCAATTGCATACCGCACATCGCAGATAAGTGGCGTATTGAGTTCATCGCTGCAGCTCCCCTCGACTGGGCCTGGGGTCAGCCGGGACCCGGAATCAAGTCAGGCCCATTCCGCCTGTATGAAGAACCGGTTTATGGAAAGCCCAAAAAAGTCAGGGTCTCGCATCCGAGATATAACGCCGACTTTGTGGAGCTGGCGGGGCGCAAGTTCTTTAACTGCTCAACTGTGATTGCTGATATAACCGGCTACGAATGGAAGCCCGACAACGATGACGATGGAACGGCTGACCGCGGCATCAGAATCCTTACCAGGGCTCTCAATGCCAGGGCGTTGGCGGTGCTTTTCACTCACGAAACGGACTACCTCTTCAGAATAGAGCCGAAGAACTGGGACAGAGAGCTGAAACTTGTCAGCGAAGGCATTGCAGATTACAACCCGATTTATCTCACTATGGACGACGCCCTCAGGATTGTCCGTGCCCATCGCACTTCAAAGATGAAGTCCTGCACTTACGAGGCGTCTTCGGGAACGGTTGAAGCCGAGCTCGTCGGCAGCGCGGATGTGCCGACCGGCTTTTACCTTTTTACAAGGCAAGACGATAATATCACCTCGGCCTTAATCAAGGTTCCACCTTTTGAAGGCGGAACAGTCGTTCGGACCGTAACAGGCAAGGGCATTTAACAATAACAGATAATAGGGAACTCTTATGATGCGAAAGAACCTGTATTATGTGATATTTGTATTCCTGTTTGCTAACGCCCTGGTGTTTTCAGAAACCACGCGCGAAACATTATGTACCCACAAGGCAGTGTACGACGACACGGCTGGGCTGCTTTCCTGGTACAAGCCGGATGTCCCCGGCGCCGCCTACACAAAAGTCTGCGACCTCGCCGCCGGCTTCATCAAAAACTGCCCCAAAGAATCGACGACAGGCCTGCCCTACTACATGGTACACAACTGGATATTCAACTTCGAGCATATCAGCGAAGAAACGTTCCTCAAAGGCGACGCCGGCTCCGATGAATCGCACAACCCCGCCTGCTTCTACGCAGGCCTCGTCCAGGGCCTCGTCCTCGATTACAGGGTCTATTCCGGCGACGACTCCTACATCGGCATGCTCGCCCAGTGCCTCGACCATCAAATCGAACACGGCTCCACACCCAAGGGCTGGCTCTGGCCCAAAGTCCCCTACGCCAGCAGCGACCCCAAAGCAACCGAATATGTCGGCGGAACACGCTGGGGTATAGGTGGAAGAGCCGACGGCCTCAATGTCATCGAGCCGGACAAAGTCGGCGAGCTTGCTTTCGCATACCTTCAGTTCTATAAGGTAGTCGATGAAAAAAAATACCTCGATGCCGCCATCAATTGCGCCGATGCCCTCGCCGCCAACGCCTTTCGAGGCGTGAAAAAGGACAAAGAATGGGCCGAGCAGACCCCATGGTTCGACAAGGCATACGTCTCACCCTGGCCCTTCCGGGTACATGCCGAGACCGGCAAGGTCTATGAAAAATACTGCTCGAACGTAATCGGAGCGATAAGCCTCTTCGATGAGCTGATAAGAATTTCTGCCAGAATCGACCTCGACCCCGAAAAACTCAAGACCTACAAGACCACCCGAAAGCATGTCTGGGATTGGCTGTTCTCGAATCTCGGCCCTGTCAAGTCTATGGTCTGGAAGGGTTACTTCGAGGATATTCCCAACGACCAGGGCAACGTCAATCGCAATCAAATCTCCCCGCTGGAAACCGCACGATACCTCATCAACAATCCCCACCTGCGAGACGACATCGACGAATTTATCCCCTACCTTATCTATTGGGTCAAATACGCCTTCAAAACCGAAAATGCCCCGGCCATAAAAGAGCAGTTCTGGTGCTATGTCCCCATGGGCAGCCACACCGCAAGGTTCGGCTCGATATGCGCAATGTGGTACGAGAGAACCGGCGACAGTAAATTCAAAGACCTGGCGGAGAAATACCTCAACTGGGCTACCTACATGACCCAGGAAAACGGAATGGTATATGTCACCGGCCAAAAACCTATTCGCAGACAAATCTGGTTCAGCGACGGCTACAGCGATTATATCCGCCACTTCACCGCAGCCGTCGCCGCAATTCCCGAATGGGCGCCCGCCGACGAGAATCACCTGCTGCGCTCGACATCGGTCGTACAAAAAATTTCCTACAAACTGAATGAGATTGCATACAAAACCTACGACAACACCGCGACAGAAGTCCTGCGCATCACAGCCAAACCGAAGAGTATAACTGTTGCAGGCAATAAGATAACCGAACGAGCCGACCTCGACGCCGAGGGCTGGACGTGGCAGCCGCTCGACAAAGGCGGCGTCCTCAAAATCAGGCACACCGGAGGCCCTGAAATAACCATAAATATGTAAGCTCAAAATCACTAAACAAGCTGCCGGTCGAGGAAATCGATCTCCTGCTGTTTGTCCCAGTAGTCAACGGTTTTCAGTGGCGTGTGCTTGATGTGGGGATAGAGAATCGCCTTGCCGTCGATTTGCGTTTCCTTTATCATTTTCAATACGTCGACGGCATTATCGAGTGAGCCGACCGCGGCGACATAATTACCCGGGTCGATGTCGCCGGTATGAATCGCCTCGAGCGTTGCAGCCATATCACTCGGTTCGCCGCCGCTTGAACCCACAACCTTGATTTCGCGGTAGTGAACGGCTATCGCGTCGAGCTTGAGGATATGCTGTCCGCGCGGCAGTCCGCCGAACAGGTTAGCCACACCGCCGGGCGCCAGCAGCTCGATCGCCTGCTGCTGAACGGCATTGACCCCCACCGCTAATATAATATCGTCTGCGCCCCTGCCGGCCGACAGCTCGCTGACACTCTGCCTAAGCTTATCAGCCGTTACACATACAAGCTGCGTCCCGCACGAGCGGCACTTTTCTTTGATGGCCTTTGCGGTTTTATCGAGCCGGCCCTGCTGCAAATCCGATACAATCAGCACGCCCGGCTTGAACCGCAGCGCAAGCTCTGTGTGCATCCTGCCCATTGCCCCTGCTCCGACGACAACAGTGACCCCGCCCGGCAAAAAACCCATATTCGCCCTGCGTTCGGCAAATGGACTGTCCTTTAACAAATGGTAGTTCCTCTGCTGGGCCGAATAGACACAGCTTATCGGTTCCGCCATCGACACGGCAAAATACGCCAAATCATCGTCGCCAAGCGGCAGCAGACAGCCGCCGGCCAGAACCTCCTCCTGGATGCAAATGTACTGGGCGAGATGGCCCGGCAGCGAATAGCCCACGCCGCACTTGTACATACCCTCGCCGTTATTGTTGTATCGCTCGCGGTGCACAATCGGCCCGACGCCGACGGCC
The DNA here is from genome assembly GCA_964585535.1 of uncultured Pirellulales bacterium. GTDB lineage: Bacteria > Planctomycetota > Phycisphaerae > Sedimentisphaerales > Anaerobacaceae > JAUVYV01. The sequence continues at coordinate 24,729 of CAZPDW010000001.1, read as the reverse complement.
GGCTGAATCGCGTAACGCTCGCCAGGCCGATATTTGCCTTTGAGATTCTCCCCGATTTTGACAAGCGTCACCGAGCCCTCGTCGCCCAGAATCAAAGGCCACTTTTTCATATCCCAGCCGTTGATATACGTGTGCTCCGGACCCTGGTCAATCAGCTTGAGAATACTCGTGCACACCCCCGCCGCATCGACCCTCGCAAGAATCTGGTCTGGGCCGATTTGCGGCACCGGCACCTCGGCCACCCTCAAATTCTCAAAACCCGTCCCCGCTGCGATTACCGCCTGCATCGTCTGCGGAATGTCAAATTCCTTTCGCCTGTAGTATTCCACATATCTCGACATCTAAAATATCTATCTCCAATTGACGATTTATATTCGCCCGCGGCGGGCATCCGTTATAACCGGCTGCTCAATCCAGCCCGTATTTGGCCGCCGCCTGCTCGCCGCCGACGCCCCCTTTGACCACGTCGAGCAGCGCCTTTTGCAGCTCTATGGGCCTTTCAGATTGTATCACATACCTGCCGAAGACGATACCCGCCGCCCCGGCATCGATTTGCCGGCGGGCGAGTTTGAGAGCGTCGAGGTCGCTGCCCCGCCGCTGGCCTCCCAGGGCCAGTATCGGCGTCGGACAGCCCGCCACAACCTGCTCGAAGTCCTTCGTATAAAAGGTCTTTATCGCATCGGCCCCAAGCTCGTAGAGTATCCGGGCGCCAATCTTTATCTCCTCGTACAGGGCGTCTTCGCTTATATTTTCGTCAACGGGAAAATACTCCCCTATCACCGGAAGCCCTAACTCATGTGCCTCGTTGCACAGTCTTGAAAATACTTCGATATTCTTACTGTCACGCTGCTGGTCGCCCGTATGCAGTGACAGTGAGATAAGAACCATCTGTGCCCCCGATTTGAGTGCCTCAGCCGGTGTGTATATACGAACCGTGTCACCACTATGGTAGTCCCACTGGAAGCAGTAAATGCTCGACCAGTTTATCCTTACAATCGGCATCGGACTACCGCGATGGCCGCACAGGTCAGGCCCGATGTCCCGCAGCGCACCAGGCGACATCAAAACACCGTCTATTTCCGGCAGAATCTTGTCCGGAATTTCCCTGATTTTGTCAACACCTGCGATAGGCCCGTCGAACATACCGTGGTCGAAGGCCACCACAATCGCGGGGCCCGTGCTGAAAAATCGCGATAAAAACAAATTGCGTTCTTCCACTGTGAATCTCCTTACTTGTTTTATGCCGGTTCTATCTTGATTTTACGTTTCGCCAGGGTTGCGGCGATTTTCTTGTCAACAGCCGAATCGGTTATGAGCATATCGTAATCGCCCGGGCCTAACACCCTGCACATTGCGGCCCTGCCGAATTTGCTGCTGTCGGCGACAACAATTACCTTTTTTGCATTTGCAGCCATTTTTTTATCAAGGTTTGCGACGCGCAGGTCGTCGGTATAGGTATTGCCGATACTGTCAACGGCGTCGGCGCCCATGAAAGCAACATCGGTGCGGAAGAGCTCGACGTTCTGCTCGGTAAGAGGCCCGTGCAAATCGGGCGATGCCTTTCTCAGAAAACCGCCTAAAAGAATGGTCTCTACGCCGGCGGCAAACTGAAGCTCCGAGACAATCGCCAGTGAGGTCGTGATTACCGTTATCTTTTCTTTGTCGCTGAGCCGCCGGGCGATTGCCAGCGTCGTCGTGCCCGTATCGAGCATAATCACTTCGCCGGGCCTGACGTATTTTACCGCCAGCCGGGCTATCCGCCTCTTTTGCTCGATGTTCCTGTTCTGCCTGTCGCGGAACGAAAACTCGAAGGTAAGCCGTTTTGCCGCCGCCGCCCCGCCGTGCGTCCGGATTATGTCGCCCTGGTACTCTAACACGTCCAGGTCCCTGCGTATGGTCATACCGCTGACACCGAACTCGCCGGCAAGGACCTCTATCGAGACCTCATCGTCTTCGAGCAGCTTTCGCCTGATTGCCTCGAGCCGTCGCGGCTGACTTATCTTTCCGCTCTTTTGAGCCACTTATTGTCTCCTGCCTTAATATGCTTCGCTTGGCAGCCCCTGCAGCCGGTCAAAATTGAATGTTATTAAAAAACACACTTGAACACAATTTAACATTCGGTATAATTGATTGCAAGGTCGTTTTTCCGGGAAAAATTCCCAAAATTGCAGAAGTGCAAACACCCGGGCCGGTAAAGCGATTCCAATAAGAGCATGTTTGGTGAACGATATATACACCGCAGATGGCATGGCAGTGAAAGGTGCAAAAATGTATGATCCTGTTGCGTACAGCATCGATTTGAATCAGTGGCCGGATGTCAAAGTCACGCCGCCCGGCCCCAAAAGCAACGCGCTGCACGAAAGGGCAGCCAGAATAATGAAGGGACTGTCGGGCCAGGTCCGCCTCTTTCCGGTCGTCTTCAGCGAGGGAAAGGGCTGTACGCTCACCGACGTTGACGGCAACAGGTACATCGATTTTTCCAGCGGCATATATGTTACGACGCTCGGCCACTGCCACCCGAAGGTCAGCGAGGCGGTCGCTAAATGGGCCAATCGCCTGATGAACGCCCACGACTTCATAACCCCGGTCAAGGTCGAACTGTTGGAAAAGCTGCTCGACGTTCTGCCCGACGGCTTCGCCGGCGTCCAGTTATACGATTCCGGCACGACCGCCGTCGAGGCCGCCCTTCGCACCTGCCGGGCGGCCACGGGAAAACACGAGTTTATCTCCTGCTTTATGGACTTTCACGGCAAGACCGGCCACGCGGTCTCGCTTGCTCGAATGAACCCGTTCTACGGCCCGACGCGGGCGCCCGGCTTCTATATGGTGCCCCGCCCAGATACATACCGCCCCTGGTGGACAAGAGCCGACGGCTCGCTGGATACCGAGCGGTATCTCGAGTTTTACGATACGTTCATCAAAGAAAGCACCACCGGCCAAATTGCCGCCTTTGTACTCGAACCCATCCAGGGCTGGGGAGGTACGATTATGCCGCCGGACGATTTCTTCGGCAAGCTGCGCACCTTCTGCGACGAACGCGGCATCCTGTTAGTCGCCGACGAGGTCCTCACCGGTATGGCAAGAACCGGAAAATACCTCTGTATCGAGCACTTCAATGTCGTGCCGGACGTCGTGACACTGGGCAAGGGCCTTGGCAACGGCTTTCCCGTAACCGCAATGGTGGTAAAGAAACAGTATGCCGAGGCGGTCGATAAAATCAGCGCCTCGACAAGCTACGGCGGCAACCCGATGGCCTGCGCAGCCGCCCTGGCGTGCATCGAGACAATAGAAACCGAAGGCCTGCTCGCCCGCGCCGCCGAACTCGGCGAATACTTCACCAAACGTATGGCCGACTGGCCCAAAAAATACTCTATTGTCGGAGACACCCGCTGTAAGGGCTGTCTTATGGGAGTCGAGTTAGTAAAAGACAAAAATACCAAAGAGCCGTTTGACGAGGCCGGCAAAATGGTCTATCAAAAGGCCTTTACGAAAGGACTTGCCTGGATACCCGCCGGGCACATCCTGCGTATGAGTCCGCCGGTGGTTATGCCCGACGACATCGCCGCCAGGGCAATGGACATAATCGAAGAATCAATCGCCGAAACTCAAACCGAACTCGGTTATTAAAAGTGTTACAGGATACTATTGACATTGACGCGAAGCTTAGCGGGCAGTGGAAATCCAAAAACGTCTCAGCGCGTATCTGATAAAGGCGGATTTGGTGAGTAATAGATGAAAAAATAAGGCCCGGGCAACGTAGCCGGGTAGGTATGAATGGAAAATTGGCGTTTAGAACTACAAGGAGCTTCTGTTATGTCGGATGAAAATAAAATGAACAGACGTGATTTTCTGGGGGCGGCGGCCGCAGCAGCAGCTTTTACTATTGTCCCTCGTCACGTAATGGGCGGGGCCAAATTCGTAGCACCGAGTGATAAAATCAACTGTGCCTGTATTGGAACCGGTACCCAGGGGACACGCGTTATGCTCGGTATGCTAAAAGAACCCGAGCTGCAAATCACCACGGTATGCGACCCGGTGAAGGACGATAACCGTTATCTGACCTGGAAGCCGTACGGCCTTCGAAATATGATTCGCAAGGCCATTGACGAACCCGGATGGGACGAAGGCGTTGAAGGCTGCAGGGCGGGCCGTGAACCTGCTAAGCAAATCGTGAATGCCTGGTACGGCAAGCAAAAGGATATGAATTATAAGGGCTGCTCCGCCTATGCCGATTTCAGGCAATGCCTCGAAAAAGAGAAGGACCTCGATGCCGTGATAATCGGCTCTACCGACCACCAACATGCACAAATAGCCGCCAGGGCTATGAAAATGGGCAAACATGTATTCTGCCAGAAACCGATGACAAATTCCGTCTATGAAGCCAGACTTCTTGCAGAGACGGCAAAACAAACAGGCGTTGCCACACAAGTTGCTACAGGCCCGTCATCTTCTAAGGATACCGACCTGCTTTGTGAGATGGTCGCAAGCGGCGCCATTGGCCCTGTTCGCCGGGTACATAACTGGTCGAACAGGCCGGTCTGGCCCTCCGGCATAAAAAAACTGCCCGAAGCCGAGCTGATTCCCGACGGTTTCGATTGGGACCTGTGGCTTGGCCCTGCAAAATACAGACCTTTCAGCTACAAATATACGCATACCGTCTGGAGGGCCTGGTATGACTTCGGCACCGGAGCCATAGGTGACATGGGCTGTTATTCCATAGATGTAATCTATCGAGCTTTGAAACTCGGTCCCCCCGAAACTATTGAAGCCAGCGGCAGTTTCTTTTGCGATGTCATCGATGAAATACCGACACGGGTGTACAACAAGATTGCACACCCCAGGGCAATGACCGCGCATTTCACATTCGGCGCCAGGGCGTCAATGCCGCCGGTTGAGTTGTTCTGGTATGATGGTGGGATGCGACCGGCCAAACCGCTGGAATTAGACGAGGACGGCGAAGATATGCCCGAGGAAGGAATCCTGTTTGTGGGAGACAAGGGCAAAATCCTTGCCGCATTCCACGGCAGGAAACCTCGGTTGATTCCAAAGGCAAGGAACAATACATATACCAGGCCCCCTCAAACAATCGAGCGGTCCGGTGGACATACCAAAGACTGGGTCAATGCCTGCAAAGGCGCAAAGCCCGCCAGGGCCAACTTCGAAGTGGCTGGGCCTGTTACGGAGACCCTTTGTCTTGGCGTTATGGCCATGCGAACGAAAAAGAAACTCAAATGGGACCCTGTGAATATGAAAACCAACAGCCAGGCCGCTAACGAGCTTATAAAGCCGAATTATCGACAAGGTTGGGAGCTATAGATGCCGTAAGGTAATTAACCTTCTCAAACTGACCGTTTTTAGGATAAGAACGTAGCATAATTTGTCATTCCCGCGAAATGTATCCCCAGGGGAGCGGGAATCCAAAATCTGAACGAACACTGTTAATCTGCGTTAATTTATCCCCACCAAAGGGGGAGCAGTATCTAAAAAAACCAAATCGGTCACGCAAAATTCCATCATGCCCGTCGATGACGTACGCTACGGTCCTGGAATTGGTGGCGTATGTCTGCTCATCGACGGTGTCGAGGTAATTTTGAGCGACCTTGAAGGTATACTTCTCGACACGGATACCGTTGTCGTTGTAAGTGTAATCAACGACATCGACAGGGTTCGTTGCGCTGGCCGAATCGGCATCGGTTACCGCACGCATGAGCCGGTTTATGAATTTTTCAAAGAGCGTATCGTTTTAAGAACAAAATCGCAGGTCATTTCAACCTGCGACTTCCGCATCCTTTTACTAACAACTCGGCAAAATGAACCAACCCAAATTCGCTGGACCAGCTCACTCCTGGGCCTCTAAGATCGCTGGACTAATACAGGACACATTTATGCTTCGTATTTTGCGTGTGGAAACCGCTATTTGCTTTATCAAATAGCCATATGGCTTATACAGCTTTACGAAGCAGGGGGCCTCTTCTTTAAGAGCAAATAGAGTATTATGCCCAGAATTCCACTAACAAAACCAATCCCAAGAATGCTCTTATAAACTATGTAGTACTTCGCAAATGCTCCTTTTTCCATATAATTCAAGGTGCCATTTAACACACCTGGGTCTGTCGGGTCTGTACTAATTGAGCCAGTATCTCCAAAAATACAAACAATTATCGTCAGTACCAATAAACATATCCCAGCTATACCGATAAAAAGGTAACCGTGAACGATCATATTCTTGCATATTCTTACTGGCTCTATTAATATTTCCTCAATCCCAGGGAATTAAAGGTGCCCGGCTGCGCCATAGGGGGTACATTTTTTGGGTCTTTCTCCTGGTTGCAAGGTCGATTCTAAATTCATCCTCAAAGCCGTCTTCATTTTCCAATTGCCTTCTCCCAAAGGTGCTCCTCTATTGATACTCTTTTTCACGCCGTTCAGTCGAGCGGGTTTCTCAATCTGATTTACCAATTTATCCCAGTTTGATGGCAGCTTCAAAGGCCCTTCGCTTAATTCAATAAAGCGTGAAAGTGCGGAACTGCTCCATCAGCAGCTTGGTATATCGACCCGGCCTGCCATCGCCTACAACATTGTCGTCGAATCGCACTACCGGAACAATATCCTTAGTGGTGACCGCGATGAAAAGCTCATCGGCACCAATTGCCTGGCGGGGCGTCAACGGCTTTTCCACTAATTCCAGTCCCACCTTCCCGGCTGCTTCGAAAACAAATTTTCGCGTAATAGAAGGCAGAATGTTTGCCGCCAACGACGCCGTCTGAATCCCCCCGCCGGCTATTGCAAAAAATGCCGAGGCAGCCCCCTCTGTTATAAAACCCTGCTCGTTCAACAGGATTGCTTCGCCGCATCCCTTCCTGGACGCGTCCTTGCGGGCGAGAACATTCGCCAGCAGGTTAAGCGACTTTATATCGCACCGCTTCCAGCGCAAATCCGGGTAAGTCGATACCGCGATGCCGTTTGTCTTTTCCTGCCTGTCTTCTCGCAACTTCGTCACCATCAGGAAAAAGTTCGGCTTTATTTCATCGTCCCATAGGTGGTTCCTGATTGCCGAGCCGCGAGTGAGATGAAAATATATCCTCGCATTCGCAATCCCCGCCGTCGCAAAGGCCTTCTGCACCCGCCGACGCACCTCGTCCGGTTCGATACCGCCTATCTGAAGCTCCGCTAGGCCTCTTTTGAATCTGGCTAAGTGCTCCTCCAACGCAAAGATTTTTCCGTCGTAGCTGCGCAAAACCTCGTAAACACCGTCCCCGAAGAACATCCCCCTGTCCAGATAAACGGCTTCAAGCTCGTCGAGGGCGACTATTTTGTCCTGCAGCATCGCTATTTGCATTGGATTATCCATCAAAGACCCTAAACACAAGATTTTAGCTGAAGAAGGGCCAAACAGGCAATAAAATATTTGCCGGCGTCCCTTACAGGGTGTAGCCAGATTTTCCGGCAGGGCTATGCGGCCTGTTTCCGCAGCTGCCGCCGGTACCTTTTCCACGTGCTTGCCTGCTGTAAAGAAATTAACGCCATCAGTACCAATATAAACACGTCTCGGCCCCTTCGGGGAGGTTTTGGAGCGCGAATTGTTTTATTCAGTGAAGGAGGCAAAGGTTATTGTGGAAAATTGGCGAAAGGAAATAAGGCGGCGAATTGCGGCCGGCTGTCGGCAGAGTGAACCTTGCTTTTCGCTGATTTGCCTATGAATTGTTGCCGGGGCCGACGTACTCGGGGACAAGCTCTTTGATTTTCGCGGTAATCCTGTCGTAGTCCTGCGTCTGGGCGATTTGAACCAGCTCGTCTATACCTTTTCGCAAATTGTCCCGGTCCATCGGAATATTCGTCCAGATTCCGATTTTGGGATGTCTCGTCGGCTGCATGTCCTCGCCCTTTATCGAAAGCTCCTCGAAGAGCTTCTCGCCGGGCCTTTTACCAGTGAAAACCATCTCTATGTCTTCGCCGGCGCGGAAACCGCTGAGCGTGATAAGCTCGCGGGCCAGGTCAACGATTTTGACGGGTTCGCCCATATCGAGAACGAAGATTTCTCCGCCCCTGCCCATACTCGCCGCCTGCAGCACGAGCTGGCTGGCCTCGGGTATCGTCATAAAGTAGCGCTTCATATCGGGATGGGTAATGGTAACCGGGCCGCCCCGGGCGATTTGCTTTTTAAAGATGGGCACTACCGAGCCCTCCGAGCCGAGCACGTTGCCGAAGCGAACCGTCACAAAATCGGTGCCGCTGGTCTTGTTCAGGTCCTGGATATATAGTTCGGCGATTCGTTTTGACGAGCCCATTATACTGGTCGGGTTGACGGCCTTGTCCGTGCTTATCATCACAAAGTTCGCCACACCGGTTTTGTCTGCGGCGTCGGCAACCGTCCGCGTCCCCACCACGTTGTTCTTGATGGCTTCACCCGGGTTCAGCTCCATCAGCGGTACGTGCTTGTGGGCCGCTGCGTGGATGACGACATCGAGCCTGTAATACCGGAAGATGCCTTCAACGCGTATCCGGTCGGTAATGTCGCATATCACGGCCTGTATCGCAACGTCACCGAATGTATTGTTCAATTCCCGCTCGATGTAGAACAGAGGATTTTCCGCCTGTTCAATCAGCAGCAGCAGTTTCGGCTTGAAGTTACAAATCTGCCTGCACATTTCCGAGCCGATGGAGCCGCCCGCACCGGTGACCAGAACCGTTTTGTTTCTGGTAAAGGCCTCTATCGAACCGGGCTCGAGCCTGACGGCTTCTCTGCCGAGCAGGTCGTTGATATCGATATCGCGAATCTGCGAGACGCGGAACCTGCCCGAGGCGATATCGGTCATCGAAGGCACCGTCCTGAAGTGGACCTTCGTTCCCTCACAGAGCTGAATAACCCGCCTGCGCTGAGAATGCGTCGCCGATGGCATGGCTATTGCCACCTCTTCGATATTGTTCTCTTCGCAGATTTCCCCAAGCCGTTCCACCGTCCCGAGGACGGGTATGTCATGAATGCTGGTATGCTGCTTTGCCGGGTCGTCGTCGATGAATCCGATGACGTCGTACTCGACGACTCGCATTCGATGAATTTCTCTCAGCAGCGATTCGCCCGTATTGCCCGCCCCGACAATCAGGAACCGTTTGAGCCGCCCGGTTTCGACGGTGCGAAACTCCTCGTAGTATAATCTTATAACCATTCGCACGCCCGCCAGCAGCAGGACCGTTCCGAACATATCGGCCATAAAAACGCCCTGGCTGACCTCGGATATATTCCTGAGCATTCTGCGAATCGGGTCAACCTGCAACACAGCCGCCCACCACAGGGCCACGATTATCAATGTGCTCACCAGCGAGGCACGCAGTATTCCGAGAAGGTCGGAAATGCCCACGTAACGCCACCACCCGCGGTATTGCCTGAACAATCCGAACACGACAAGCTTGATGGCAATAAAGAACACCAGCAGAGTCGGATACTGTTGAACGAGCCACTTCGACCTGAACTGCATGTTGGATGCAAGAAGAAACGAGAACATCAGTGAGACTGCAAAAACCACGATATGCGCGAGAATAATCAGCGGCTTGCGAAACCTCAGCAGCACGCTCGGAGGAACTGAGAACCCCGGCTGCTGCTTCCGCTCATCTATCTGAGTGTCTGTATCCGGTTCAGGCATATCCTCTGTATCGTCATAATTGTACCGCTGAATTAGCTACAGGGCCGATTCTAACAACGGCTTATGGATTTGTCAACCCCCGCCCCGAACAGTCAACCATTTGACACAGCGGCACTTTCAAAATATCATTATCTCGTTGTCCTTTGCAGAGATTGCCAATGAAGGTACTGATTGACCTTGCATATTTGCTCGCCGCCGTCGCGATAAGCCCCGTCGCTCTGTACCGTATGGTCAGGCACAATCGCTACCGCATCGGCTGGGAAAACCGCTTCGGCAAAATCACCCGCAGGCGCCCCGGCAAAAAATGTATCTGGCTCCACGCCGTCAGCGTAGGCGAAGTCAACGCTGCAAAGACCATCGTCGCCGGGCTCGAAGAAACTTTCCCCGAATTTGAAATAGTCATCAGCACCACCACCGATACCGGCTTCGAGCGGGCAAACAAAGTTTACGGCGGCCGCTTCGCAGTTTTTTACTTTCCGATGGATTTTTCCCTCACTATGGCCCACGCTTTTAAAAACATACGACCGGCCCTGTGCCTGCTTATGGAGCTTGAAGTCTGGCCCAACTTCGTTCAAATCGCACACGCCTCAAATGTACCCGTCGTGGTCGTCAACGGAAGAATCAGCGACAAGAGTTTGCCGAAATACCTGCTCGTAAAATCGCTTATGAAAAAAATATTTGAGAACGTAACACTCGTCCTCGCCCAGACCGACCGGTACGCCGGGCACTTCAAAGCAATCGGAGCGCCGCCGGCAAAGGTAATCGTAACCGGCTCACTGAAGTACGACACCGCCCAAATCACCGACAAAGTCGAAGGCGCCGACGAACTCGCCGACCAGCTCGCCTTGAAAAACCAGCGGCTCTGGGTCGCCGGCGCTACCGGAAACGATGAAGAAAAAATCATCCTCGACGTTTACAAAAAACTAAAAGACCGCAATGCTTTCGCCGACCTCCGCCTCGCAATCATCCCCCGAAAACCCGAACGATTCGACGAGGTCGCTCAACTGATTCAGAAAGCCGGCTTCCAATTAACTCGCTACAGCGAAGTTAAGAAAAAAACCACAGAGAACACAGAGAACACAGCGAATTCAATAATCAATAATCAATCATCAATAATCAATGCAATAGTTCTCGGCGACACAATGGGCGATTTGCGAAAATTCTATTCGCTCGCAACGGTCATCTTCGTCGGCCGTTCTCTCGTGCCGATGGGCGGCTCGGATATGATTGAGGCCGCCGCCTTGGCCAAACCAACCATCTTCGGCCCGCACACATTCAACTTCAAACACACCGTTGACGTACTCACAAAAGGCAACGGCACTATCCTGGTAAGGGACAAAGAAGAGTTGTTCCGGGCCGTGGAAAAATGCCTCTCCGACCCCGGCTATGCCGCCCAAATCGCACGGGCAGGCCGGCAGACCATAAAAAATAACCAGGGCGCCACCCTAAAAACCATCGAACGGATTCGAGAGCTTATGGCCCGCTAACCGGCAAACAAAGCCACCACCGCCTCGATATGCGCCGGGCCCGTCCCGCAGCAGCCGCCGATTATCCTCACACCCGCCGTCCTTATCTTTTCCACCGCCGCCGCAAATTCTTCCGCCGTCACCTTATAGACCGCCTTACCCTCGACCAGCTCCGGACTGCCCGCGTTCGGCTCGGCGAGAACCGGCACATCCCTGCCCGTCGCCCTGACGGCGGCAACATACCGGCCCGCTAACTCAACGTACTCGTCAAGCGAAATCGTCCCGCAGTTAAACCCGACCGCGTCAACGCGCAGCGACACCATCCTTTCAACAGCCGACGAAACGTCAACGCCCATCATCGTCCTGAAATCCTCGCCCGCCTTGTCGAACGCCATCGACGCAAACACCGGCAGTCCGTCGGCCACCAATTTCACCGCCTGAACCGCAATCTCCGCCTCGTCAAGGGCCGTCATCGTCTCGATAATAAAACCGTCCACGCCCCCGGTCTTGAGCGCCTCGGCCTGTGCCGTAAATGCGTCACGCAGCTCCTGTGGCTTCAAGTTGCCCAACGGCTCCAAAAAATCGCCGCTCGGCCCGATGTCTCCCAGAACGTACCTTCCCTCGCCGACCGCCTGGCGGGCCAGTCGCGCAGCCGTCAGGTTCATCTCCATCACATAGTCGCCGTAACCGACCCTGCCCAGCGCGTACCTGTTGGCCCCGAACGTATTGGTAATAACCGCCTCGCTGCCCGCCTTCGAATACGCCCGGTGAATAGACATCACAATGTCCGGACTCTCCACGTTCAAATACTCGTTACACTTGCCCGGCTCGGCTCCACGCATAATCAACTGCGTCCCCATCGCGCCGTCCAGCAGTAAAACACCCTCCTGTAACCTTTCTTTCAAATGAGTTCTGCTCACGCAAATCCATCCTTTCCTTTTCGTATTTTTCTATCTGCCTGCCTGTTCGACTCTATGACCGTCGATAATCTGATAAACATGCTCAAAGCCCCGCGGCTGCGGCCGGACAAAAAGCCGATGTCGCTGCCTTTCATTTAACTGCACCGGCCTGACCGAGCCAAGTGTCAATCTCGCCGAATCCTGCCGCCCATCGACGGCCGTGGTCACCATTCTTATCATTTTCGGAACAAAAAAACCGTCGCCAACATCCACATATTTATCGAACTCGGCCCGCGCGCTCAAATCGCCCCCGCCGTCAAAATACTCAATCTCTGAAACCAGATACCCGCACCGCAATATATGTATTCGCTTCAAAATCTCGCCCCGCTTATTTGTTTTCGTCAGCACGTCACAGCCGCCCTCACTCGACAAAGACCATCGGTCGCCGCCGCCGGCATCCACTGTCCCGAATGCCTCGAGCGCCACCCCGGGATTTATTATCAGCTCGCCGGCGCCGCCCCCCTGCGACCATTTACCGTACCAGTACCGGCTCACCTGCTTCGGCTTTATCCAGAACCAGAACTCCTGCGAATTCGCCCCAAGCACCACCCCCGTAGCATCAAAGGCAACGTCGCCCTGCAGATAAATCTCATCCGGCGGATTCACCCACAGCTTTACCGCAAAATTTTCCCTGTGCTCGGCGCCCTCAACATAATAACGCAAAAGACACTGTCCGTTCGCCCTGAGCGGCACCGCCCTGCCGGCCCGCTCTGCAAGCGCCGCCGTCGCCTCATCGGCAGAACCCATCGGCGGGCAAATCCGCACAGGCCCTGTAACCACCGGCCCACAGCCGGCAATTACCGAAATCACTGCAAAAACTATAACCCTCGACAACACTTTTGTCCCCTAATCCCCACGCAATACGCAATACGATATTCAAAGTTCCGCCCGTAATATCTGGCCTATCTGAGACGATAGCTGCTGAATCTGCTCTTCGCCGAGATTCGCCTTCGTCACCTCGACAAAATCCTGCGAGCCCGTCACTCGCAGCCGCCAGACTTCCCTTTCCGGCTCGGTCCGCGACGAGACGTACTTCAAACGCTTGCGCCTCATCAAAACCAGCGCCAGAACAAACCTGAAGTTGACCTTCTCCTGTTCGCTCTCTCTCTCGAGCCGCTCGAAAAAAGTCATCAGCACATCGTCATCGACGAATATATGTTTCTTCTCGTCCGGCGCCGCTAACTTCGTCTTCCAGTAGCAGTAAACCTCCGGCTTGTCCTGCCGCCAGTACTCCGCACAAAAGTCCCGCCTTGCAAATCCGTCCTCACTCTCCACCAGCGCAGCAAAGTACTCTTCGCCCGGACTGATTTGCCTGCCCGTCCCGTAACACCGCCCCAACGGCTTATCTATTTCCCATTCGTCCGCCATAAGTGCCGAATCCTAATAATACAACACCACTTTTCAAACTTCAACAGGATTTAACATAATCGTCGTCTCTTCCGACCATCAACTGTCCCTGCTGCTGCGGACCCTGTCCAGTATCCCCTGCCCGCCCGCCGACAGCAACTGCCCGGCAAGCTCTTCGGCGCAACTTTCGGCTTGTCCAATTGAAGCCCTCTTCGAGCGCCTGACGTATTGGCTGCCGTCAGTGTCGGCTATCACTGCATCGATGACAATATCGCCGCCGTCGAGCCGGCAATATACGCCCAATGGTATGCTGCAGCCGCCGTGCATAGCGGCGAGAATATGCCTTTCCGCCTGCACGGCAATTCGCACCTGCTCGTTGTCGAGCCGGGATACTAACTTGTTCAGCTCCGTATCGCTGCTGCGAACCTGAACGGCCAACGCCCCCTGCCCGGGCGCTGTGAGAAACTTATCCGGCTCGAGAACCGCCGAGATTCTGCCGCCAAGACCCAGCCGGTTTAACCCCGCACAGGCGACTATGACGGCGTCGAGCTGACCGCTTTGGACCTTCGAGATTCGGCTCTCGACGTTGCCGCGCAGGGGGACACAGTTAAGGTCGCTCCTGATGTGCCGGAGCTGGGCGATACGCCTCAAGCTGGATGTGCCGACAGCAGCCCCCGTGGGCAAATCGTCAATCGAAGCGACCCCGCCGCGTGCAACAAGGGCGTCGGCAACGGACTGCCGCTCGGGTATCGCGGCAATGGTCAGCCCCTCCGTCGGCGCCGTCGGCAGGTCCTTCAAGCTGTGCACTGCCAAATCCGCCCTGCCGTCTATAACGGCCTGTTCGACCTCGGATGTGAAAAAGCCCTTCGACTCGGCTTTGTACAGAAACTTTTCCCTGTCCCGGTCGCCCTTAGTGGAAATCCCGACAACCGAAATTTCCAGCCCGCCAGACAGCTTACAGAGCCAATTCCCGACAATCTCCGCCTGGGTAACGGCAAGCTTACTGCGCCGGGCGGCGATTCTTACAACTCTCATTGAGACCTTCCAGAATGCGTTTTCTCGAACTTTTTCACGATTCTACACTAAGAAAGGACTGATTTCAAGCGCTTTTAACAGTTTCGCACGGCAAGCTGCAAATAGCACCCGGGCCGCAACGACGGCTTGAACAGACGTGCTTAATTTAGTATCATTGCCATTATAATGAATGACTGGCTGACCGACATCGAGCGGCGAATCCTCTCCGTGCTCCAGCAGGGCCTGCCGGCCGACCAAACGCCTTACAGGACTATGGCCCGACGGGCGGGTGTGGCTCCGCAGCAGCTCTTAAGGGTATTGAACAACTGGAAACGACAGGGCCGGCTCAGGAGAATAGGCGCCGTAGTGAACCATTTCAAAGCCGGACTGCCGGCGGCGGCTTTGGTATGCTGGAGCGTCGAGCCGCAGCGACTCGAAAAGGCGGCGAAGGTCTTGGCGAGCTTCGAACAGGTCAGCCACGCCTACGAAAGAGCCCCCGCCGTGAACTTCCCTTATAATCTCTACGCGATGGTCCACGGAACCGGCCCGGATGACGTTCACCAGACCATCGAGCGTATTTCCCGGGCAGCCGGCCTGACCGCAGGCCGTATAATGGATACCGAAAAGGAATTGAAAAAAAAACCGCCGAGATACGACAGAAATGAAGATAACCGTTGTAGGACTTAATCACAAAACCGCGCCCGTGGAAACTCGCGAGCGACTGGCCTTTGACCGCAACCAGCTCCTCCAGGCCCTGGGCCGGCTCAAAAACAGCTTCACCAACGCCGAGTTTGTCCTGCTGTCAACCTGTAATCGCGTCGAGCTGTATTGCGCGAGAAACAGAACCAGCCCCATTACCAGCCACGCCTTGGCTGAGTTCTTAGCCGGCTTTCACGGCCTGCAGTTGAAGGATTTCCGGCAGCTTCTCTACAACTATGAAGACGAAGAAGCAGTACGCCATCTCCTCTCGGTCGCCTCGGGGCTGGACAGCATGGTAGTCGGAGAAGAACAAATAATAGCCCAGGTCAAGCAAAGCTACCGGCTCGCCTGCGAGGCGAAAAGCACCGGCAAAACGTTACATCGCCTTTTCCACAACGCCTTTTTCACAAGCAAGAAGGTCCACGCAACAACCTCGATTTCAGTCGGGCGCATAAGCATCGCCGGGGTTGCCGTCGAGCTGGCCAAACATCTCTTCGGCGCTCTCGCCTCGGCCGATGTGCTGGTTATCGGCGCAGGCCAGACGGGTCAGCTTCTGCTGCAGAACCTCTCGGCTGCCGGCTGCCGAAACATTACCGTAGTCAACCGCTCTTATGACCGTGCGCAGCAAACGGCTCGCCGCTACGGGGCCTCGGCCCGGAAATGGCAGGAGCTTGCCGAACTGCTGCTCGATGCCAATATCGCAATTGCCTCGGCGGCCGTTAAGGATTATCTCTTTTACAAAGGTCCCTTTGAAAAAATTATAGAGAAACGCCGCAAAGGGCCTTTACTGATTATCGATATTGCCGTCCCGCGAAACTTCGACCCCGCCATAAGCGAAATTGAAGACGTTCACCTCTACAGTATTGACGACCTCGCCGCCCTGGCCGAACAGAACCGCAGGGCCCGTGAAAACGACATAGCCGAAGGTATGCAGCTCGTTCGCAAAAGCACGCTTCAGTTTATGGACTGGCTCGCCGCCAGAGATATCGGCCCTCTGTTCGGAACGATGAAACGCCGGTTCACCGAAATCAGCCAAAAAGAGCTTGAGCGGTTTCTTGCCGGCGCTCAACGGACGCCTTCCTGCAAAACCGCCGCCGAGGCAATGGTGCGCCGAATCGCCGGCAAGCTGTCACACTGTGTGATTGAAAATGTCAAGGCCGTTGCCGCCGGACAGGGCCCCGCCGAGGCGGTAAAGCTGCTCGACAGTATTATCCGCCGGGCAAAACAAATATCCTCCGAAACGGATGACGCCAATGATTTAGCCACAGAGGACACAGAGATTAAAAAAAATGAAAAAGGCAATCGATGATAAATATCAGCAAATTATACTGCGGCCAGCCGACCCCCGGCGATTGGATTCGTTACGGACGGCAAAACCCGGATGCACGCGGTGACCAGCCGGCGCCCGCAAAGGCGTCTCAGCGCCGCCCCGTCGTGGTCTGGAACATAACAAGGGCCTGCAATCTGGCGTGCATTCACTGCTACAACGACAGCGGCCCGGAAAAAGCCGCAAATGAGCTGACGACCTCTCAGGCAAAATCGGTCCTTGACGACCTGGCACATTTCGGCGTCCCATCGGTACTGTTCTCGGGCGGCGAGCCGCTTATGCGCACCGATTTGTTCGAGCTGCTCGATTATGCCGGCCACAAGGGACTGCGCACCGTTGTCTCGACAAACGGCACGCTTATAGACGCCGGGACGGCAAAGCAGCTCAAGCAAAAGGGTGTCTCGTACGTGGGTATAAGCTTGGACGGCATCGGCGAGGTCAATGATAAATTCAGAGGCACCGCCGGCGCCTTCGACAATGCCGTCCGCGGCATCAGAAACTGCCGGGATGTCGGCGTACGCCTCGGCCTGCGACTGACGCTGACCCGCAGAAACGTCCGCGACCTCGATGCCATCTTCGAGTTTTTTGATGCCGAAAATATAGAAAGGGCCTGTTTCTATCACCTCGTCCCCGTCGGCCGGGGAAAAAAAATCGCCGCCGATGACCTTAATCACTCCCAAACCCGAACTGCCGTCGATACCATACTCGCCAAAACAAAACAGTTCAGCCGTTCGGAAAGAAAAACGGACATCCTGACGGTGGATAACCACGTCGATGGAGTGTACATATACCTCAAGCTGCTCGAAGAGGATAAGGCCCGCGCCGAAGAGGTCTGGCGACTGCTCACCTGGAACGGCGGCGGCCTGTACAGCAGCGGCGTCGGCATCGGCTGCATCGATTTCAACGGCAAAGTCCACCCCGACCAGTTCTGGTGGCACTACGACCTGGGCGATGTCCGCGAAAAGCCATTCAGTGAAATCTGGACCGATGAAAATGAGCCGCTGCTCAAGGCCCTTAGAAACCGCCGCCGGTACATAAAAGGCCGCTGCCGGATGTGCAGGTTCTTTGACGCCTGCGGCGGCAGTATGCGCGTCCGGGCGGACCTTTACTACCGCGACCCCTGGGCGCCGGAGCCGGCCTGCTACCTCACCGACGACGAAATCGGCCTCGACGCAGAGAAACGGACGCAATTGAAAAACGCCGGCGAGCTCTTCCGCCTGCCTGATTAGTACCCGCCTCTGTATCGTGCTATGCCGGCATACCCCTGACGGCGGCGACGGTCTGGTCGAAATCTTTTTGCCCGTGCCGCACAGAGAGAAAACAGGCCTCAAACTGCGAAGGCGGCAAGTAAACTCCCCCCTTTAGCATCCGTTTGAAGTAGCGGGCATACGCCTTGGTATCGCTTCGCACGGCGGAATCGTAGTCGGTAACAGGGCCGGAATTAAAAAAGACCGTGAACATCGAGCCGATATGGTTTATCGTGTGTTCAACGCCGGCTTTTGCAAACTCGGCGGATACCCGCTCGCAGAGTTTTTCCGTTGAAAGTGCGAGACGCCGGTAGGGATTGTCGGCCTTTAACTGCTTCAATGTGGCGATTCCGGCGGCTACGCAGACCGGGTTGCCGGATAACGTCCCCGCCTGATAGACCTTGCCCTCCGGCGACAGATTATCCATATACTTCGCCCTGCCGCCGCAGGCGCCTATAGGCAGCCCCCCGCCGATGACCTTGCCGAGACAGGTAAGGTCGGCCCTGACGTCGAAGATGTCCTGGACGCTGCCGTACCCGACCCTGAAACCGGTAACGACCTCGTCGAAAATGAGAATGCTTTTGTATTCGCTGCAGAGTTTTCTTATTTCCCTGAGGAAGCCGGCTTTCGGCAAAACAACACCCATATTCGCCGCAACCGGCTCGACAATGACGGCCGCAATTTTGTCGCCGTATCTCTCGAACGCCTTCCGGAGCTTTTCGATGTTGTTAAAGGCAAGCAGGATTGTGTGCTTCGTGAAGTCGGCGGGTACGCCCGGACTGCTCGCCACGCCGAACGTCATCGCCCCCGAGCCCGCCTGAACCAGAAGATAATCCACGTGGCCGTGATAGCAGCCGGAAAACTTTATAATTTTGTCCCGACCGGTACAGCCGCGGGCAAGCCGAACCGCCGTCATTACCGCCTCGGTGCCGGAGCTTACCAGTCGGACCTTTTCAACCGTCGGTATCGCCCGAACAATCATCTCGGCAAGACTTGTCTCGAGCCCGGTCGGTATCCCGAAGCTGGTGCCCCCTGCCGCCGCCTTTTTGACCTGCTCGATAACGGCCCGGTGGGCATGGCCGAGAATCATAGGCCCCCACGACAGGCAGTAATCGATGTACCTCTTGCCGTTGGCGTCATAAATATATGGCCCTTTTGCTTTTTGAATAAATATCGGCGAGCCGCCGACGGCTTTGAATGCGCGAACCGGGCTGTTGACTCCCCCGGGTATGAATCTCTTCGCCCGCCTGAACAATCCTGCGTTTTTGTCTCGAGCCACCTCAATAACCCCTTTTCGCCTGTGATGTTGCTATTTCGGCAAAATCTCGGCCTGCGTTATGCCGTGCTTTACGGCCTCGGCAAGTGTCGGCGGGCCGAGGCACAATACCCTGATGCCGCCGGGCACAGTGCCGAAATGCTTTACGTAGGCACGCACCGTCGAGCCGCTGGTAAAAAGGACCTGGTCGATAAAATCAAAATCGACCTCATCCGACTCGACCTCGACGTTGCGGTACACCGCTGCCTGTTCGCATATCGCGCCGAGACCGGCCAGACCCTGCGGCAAAGTGTCCGGGCCGACCTCCGGCCTTACTAACAAAATCCTCTTTTTGCCGACCGAAATTTCCCTGAATTCATCGAGCAAACCGGCGGAAGTCTCGTTTTCCGGCTGAATGTCAGCTAAGATACCATACGACTTAAGCTCCGCCGCCGTCGTTGCCCCGATGACAGCCACCTTCGCCGGGCCAAACGCCCTGGCATCGAGCCCGAGGACATTGAGACGCTCGAAAAAATACCTGACACCATTACGGCTTGTGAAAACAACCCAGTCGTAATCGTTCAGCCGGCTCAGTACCACGTCCGCCTCACTGTAGTCCTCGATAGCAACAAGCTTGATTAACGGCCTGTGCACAATCGTCCCTAAATGCCTGTATTTTTCCGGACTCGTACCGGGAAAAAGTATCCTCGGCCTGCGGCTGAACCAGCCCAGCTTCTCCTGAAGCTCCACCACCCTGCCAACGATAAAGACGGCCGGCGCCCGCAGACCGGCTTTTTCAACTACCTCAACAAAGTTATCTAATGTCCCGCTGACAACCCGCTGGTCGTAACACGTTGCCTTTTCAATGGCGGCAATCTTCGTCTCGCCGGGCCGGCCCTGTTTGACCAGAGAGCTGACGATTCTTTCGATGTTCGAGACACCCATCAGGAAAATAACCGTCCCGGCCCTGGGTATCTCAATCTCAAGCTCCTCGCTCTTGCGATGGCCGGTCACTATCGCCACACTCGATGTGTAATCCCTGTGCGTGGCCGCAATACCCGCGTAGGCCGGCGCTGCAAGTGCGCTGCTGACTCCCGGAACAACCTCGAAATCCACCCCCGCCTCGGCGCAGGCGACGGCCTCTTCCGCCCCTCTGCCGAACAGATACGGGTCGCCGCCTTTGAGCCGGACAACGCTTTTGCCGCCCTCTGCTTTTTCAATCAGAAGCTCGCTAATCCGCAGTTGCGGCAGTGTATGGCGAGATGCGAACTTCCCAACCGATATTACCTCGGCTCCCCTCCGGGCCAGCCGCAGCAGCTCCGAAGGAATCAGATGGTCGTAGAGTATGACGTCCGCCTCGCTGATGAGCCGATATCCCTTGACGGTTATCAGCTCGACGTCGCCCGGCCCGGCGCCGACAAGATATACCTTTCCCTTCGCCATAGCTTAGTTTTTATATAAATTCGTGTATCTCCGGATGCTCTGTTCCCGCCATGGTTCGGCACACCGATATTTCCTCAAATTCCCCATCATCATCGATAATAATGATAGCATTTGAAAGCACTGAGTCAAATGTGAATTATCGGTTTTCGGCGAACAATTTCCTCGTTGGCATAATCACAATCGAAAAGTGCAAATCTTATCGCGTTGTCAAAACTGCGAATTCCCATTTGACATTCAGTAATCAATAGTAAATAATCAATAGTAACTTGCGCCGCCCGGGTGGCGGAATTTGGCAGACGCGCCAGCTTGAGGGGCTGGTGAGAGCAATCTCGTGCTGGTTCGAGTCCAGTCCCGGGCATTGGCTGGCGGCTAGGAAAGACAAACGGGGGGACAGAAAAATTATTCAGCCATACTGAAAAGAGTCGAAATGTCAGGTACTAAAGAGCAGCTTCTTGAAAGTAAAAGGGTAGCGTCGATTGACGCCCTCAGGGGCTTCGATATGTTCTGGATTATCGGCGGCGGGACCATATTTGCCTCACTCGATAAGATATTTCACAGCCCCGTTACCGGCTTTATTCACCGACAGCTTCAACACGCCAGATGGGAAGGTTTTTATTTCGAAGATTTGATTATGCCGCTGTTTCTCTTCATTGTCGGTGTGGTAATGCCGTTTTCCTTTAGCAAACGACTCGAGCAGGAACAAACCAAAAAATCACTGTATATCCACATTATCAAACGCACCCTGATTTTGTTCTTTCTCGGTATGGTCGCACAGGGCAACCTGCTCCAATTTAACGCTTCGACATTTCACATCTATTCCAACACCCTGCAGACGATTGCGGTCGGGTACATCATCTCTGCAATACTGATACTCGAGTTCAAAGTCGCTGCCCAGGTTGTCGCGACCATAATCTTCCTTCTGCTGTTCTGGGCGTTGATGGCGCTTGTACCCGTGCCCGGCTACGGCGCGGGCGTGCTGACGCCCGAGGGTAACTTGGCTATTTATATCGACCGGCTGCTCTTGGGCAGGTTCGAGGACGGCAGCCCGTACGCCTGGATTCTCGAGACGCCCGTCTTTGCCGCCACGGTTATGCTCGGCGTCTTCGCAGGCCACTGGCTTCGCACCGACCGCCCCGGCGGCAAAAAGGCCGCAGGCCTGCTTATAGGCGCAGCGGCCTGTCTGGCGCTCGGCCAGATGTGGTCATACTTGTTCCCCAATATCAAGCACCTCTGGACAAGCTCCTTTGTGCTGTTTTCAGGCGGCCTGTGCTATCTGCTGCTGGGCCTTTTCTACTTACTCATCGATGTATGGGGCCTTGGAAAATGGGCGTTCGGTCTCAAGGTCATCGGTATGAACGCCATCGCCGTCTATATGGCGACGGAACTATTCGATTTTCGCCATATTGGAAACGTCTTCGTCGGCGGGCTGGCAGAGCGTCTGGGCTGCTGGAACGACCTCGTCCAGCACACCGCCGCCTTTGCCGTCGTCTGGTTAATCCTGCTCTGGATGTACCGCAAACGCACATTCGTTAAAATCTGAGGTATTTTTCGACCTCGATGGCCGCCCTGCACGCCGCTAACCCGCATATTTCATTGGGGCGGCGAAATCGGTGCTCGTAGATAATTTTGCCGCAAATCCGCTTCAGAACAACGGCTTCTACACACTCACAACACCCCCTTACACCCATAAAAAAACAGGATTTCCCCGGCGTTACCCAAAACCGTTGGACAACCTCACAGATGAATGTCAGATGAATAGTATCTACCTGTGCATTGTTGACAGTACAGTTCATCCTGAAGCTCTGCGACTTTACCGGCAGCTTCAAAACAGCCCGGCTTCGCCTCGCTCGCAATGACGTAAAATGGCTGAAACTCGGCATTGGCATATTACTCTGTGAACGGTCACCAACTGCCGCACTTTTTCAGCAAATGCCGAAGCCGGGTGAGTATCAGCCGGTGTACACCACATTTCCCGCCACTATTGTGGCGAGGACGGTGATGTCGGGGGCGAGCAGGACGAGGTCGGCGTCCTTTCCGGATGCGATTGAGCCCTTTTTGTCGTCAATGCCGAGTACCTTAGCGGGGTTTTCAGTTACCGTCCTGACGGCGACGTCGAGAGGGCATTTGGTGAATTTGATGAGCCGGCGAAGCATTTCGCTAAGGGGTACCGCCGAGCCGAAGAGTGTACCGTCTTTGTACCGGCAGACGCCCTGTATCGATTCGAATGGAATGCCTTTATAGCTGTACAGACCGTCGGGCAGCCCGAGAGGCCTCATTCCATCGGTAATCGGGAGGACACGGTCCGGGCCGAGGGCGTTGAAGACCAAATCGAGCACGGACGGATGTATGTGGACGCCGTCGCAAATTATCTGTGTGGTTACTGATTCCGTTCGGAAAATGGCGACAAGGGGGCCCGGGGCGCGATGGTGTATCGAGGGCATCGCGTTGAACAGGTGTGTAATGTGCGAGATACCTGCGTCGAAGCCGGTGAGTGTCTGTTCATAAGTAGCGGCGGAATGGCCGAACGAGGCGACTATGCCGGAGTCGGCAAGGCGGCGAATGATGGGCAGGCAGCCCCCTAACTCGGGCGCAAGCGTCATAATCGTGAGTTTGCCCGCGGTCAAATCGAGTATTTCGTTCAGAACTTCCGTGGAGGGCTCGGTTACACAGTCGCTCTGTATCATACCCGTGCGCTCGGGCGAGATAAAAGGGCCTTCAAGGTGAATTCCGAGCAGATTGGCGCCGCCAAGGTTTTGGCCTGTGTATTTTGCGGCAACGGCGAGATGTTCGTTGCTCTGGGCTGTACTGAAGACCGTGGTGGCGACAAAGCCGGTTGTGCCGAAGCGGGCGCAGGTGCGTGCTATTGTTTCGAGGGCCTCTCGCGTGCCGTCGAGGGTATCGGCGCCTCCGGCGCCCTGGATATGAACGTCGATGAATCCCGGGGCGACGATGCTGCCGGCGGCGTCGAGGACGTGGTCGGAGCCGGCGTCGAGCGCCGGCGCGCCGATTCTGGAAATAAGGCCGTCTTCGATGAGAATCGAAGTGGTCGTCTTGTCCTTTGCATCGAATAGCATACAGTTTTTTATGAGCAGCTTTTTCGACATAATACCTCGTTTAATAATGTTCTTTCGGTAATCAGTTTGTGTTTTGCCCCGCGACCGCCAGGACAAGAGCATATACAGCCGATGCGTCAGCGTCTTTGAGGACTCTTGCACATTCGTTGAGCGTAGCTCCCGTCGTCTTGACGTCATCGACTAAGCAGATGCTTCGACCGGCAAGGCAGTGTCCTTTTCTGACGGCGAATGCCCCCGCGACGTTCCGCTCACGCGCCGCCGGTGTAGGCATTGTCGGCTGCGCCTTAGTATAACGGATGCGGACAAGGTCGGTACTTATTTTCCGTTCGGACGTACGAAGTGTTTTGCACAGAAGGTAAGATTGATTGTAGCCGCGAATGAGACGCTTTGACCAGTGCAGCGGGACAGGAACGAAAAAATCGATTTTGCCCGCGAAGGGAGCTGCCTGCAGGGCGCCATTGGCGAGCGAGCCGAGCATGCTCTGAAGCTCCGTCCGTCCATTTTTGAACGCGAGTATCATTTTCCGAAGGGCCCTGGCGTAGATACCGGTGCGGGCGATTTGGTCAAAATGGAATTTTGTGCTTTGGCACTTGCCGCAGGCATTATTGGTTAAGGCGTAGGGGCTGACGTCCAGGCCGCAGCGTGGGCAATAATCGGGCCCGGCCGAAGAAAGCAGCTCTTGCAGGCATTTCCCGCACAGCAGGTGGCTCTGTGACAGGGGGTCGCCGCAGTTGACACAGACCGCCGGCCACAGCAGGTGGTTGAAGCCCTGCCATAAAGAGGCAAAGACAACCCCGGCCGGCAAAAACCGTTGTTTGGGCCTTTTCACAGGACAAATTATAGTGCGTTCCCCACGAAATTGCAAGGCCGAGACAGACCTAACGAGGATATCAGCAGAACAGGGGAGCAGGATATCAGGAGAACAGAATTGGCGATTGTTGGGTGACAGAATAGAAGATAACGGCAAAAATACGGAATTTTTCTTCGGCAGATTATAAGTAAAACTAATAGAAGCGGCTGAAATCCGGAAAATTTTGGAGGGGGGAGCTGATTTTGGGCGAAAAATGCAGTTCGGGGGTTAAGATGGGTAAGATATGCGGGTTATAGGGGCGAAAAATGGTGTAAAATCTGCGAAATTTTTGGGAAATTTTGGAAAAGTTTGGAAAAACAGGGTGAAAACAGGGCAAATTATTTGAAAAAACGGGGCGATTTTGGCGGCTGTACTATAAGTTTTGCTTATAGTAGCGGGGTGCGTAT